>RZYK01000029.1 GCA_009930355.1 Campylobacterota bacterium
TGCTTCATGCGATTCGTGATAATGGTAATGACACATCTATTGGCATTGATATTACTGATATTTGTCGTCGTTTAGACATTATTTCTAATGGAGAAGATGTAAGCGTACCAGTAGCACCTGTAGAGATGGATCCTGTGGAAACGCCCATGGATGAAGATAATGTGGATTATTCAAAATTGAGCGATAAAGAGGTGGAAGAAGAGATTGAAAGACTTCTTAAAATGCGTAAAGAAGAAGACCGTCAACGTAAGTCTCGAGCTCCAGCATCAACGCCTGCTACAACGAATGCAGCATCTTCTGTACAGGAAGATAAACATGAAGAAGAGCCAAAAGTTGCTGTGGCAAGTGTAAAACGAGCTGCACCTGAGTCTTCTACACCAGCTAAAAAAGATGCATCCAGCTCGATGGAGCAAACCATTCGTGTTGAGGTTAAACGACTTGACCACTTAATGAATTTAATTGGTGAGCTTGTTTTAGGCAAAAACAGATTGCTTAAAATTTACGATGACGTTGAAGAGCGTTATGAAGGTGAAAAATTCCTTGAAGAGCTCAATCAGGTTGTTTCTTCTATCTCATTAGTGACAACAGATTTGCAAATTGCGGTCATGAAAACCAGAATGCTTCCTATCGCAAAAGTGTTTAATAAATTTCCACGAATGGTACGCGATCTTTCTCGAGAACTAGGTAAACAAATTGAGCTTGAAATTTCAGGTGAAGAGACAGAGCTTGATAAGTCGATTGTAGAAGAGATTGGTGATCCACTGGTGCATATTATTCGCAACTCATGCGACCATGGTATTGAAGACATTGCAACCAGACGTGCAAAAGGAAAATCTGAGACGGGACTCATTCAGCTCAAAGCGTACAACGAGGGTAATAACATTGTCATTGAAATTACCGATGATGGTAAAGGATTAGATCCTGATTTACTTCGTTCAAAAGCAATTGAAAAAGGAATGATTACAGAGAGAGAAGCCGATGGTATGAGTGACAAAGAGGCATACGCACTTATTTTTAGACCATCTCTTTCTACAGCGAAAGTAGTCACGAACGTTTCAGGACGTGGTGTGGGAATGGATGTGGTAAAAACCAATATTGAAAAGCTCAATGGTATTATTGATGTGGATAGTGAGTTAGGGCAAGGAACGGTGATTCGTTTAAAAATTCCATTAACGCTTGCGATTATTCAAGCTTTATTGGTAGGTGCGCAAGAGGAGTATTATGCGATTCCTTTAGCCTCTGTTTTAGAAACCGTTCGTATTCCTCTTGATGAGATTTATACCATTGAAGGTAAAAATGTCCTACGACTTCGTGATGAGGTTTTATCTCTTGTGCGGCTTTCAGATATTTTTGGAGTCAAACAGGTGTATGAGGGAGGCGAGCATACCTATGTGGTTGTGATAGGACTTGCAGAATCTAAATTAGGTGTTGTTGTCGATACTTTAGTGGGTCAAGAGGAGATTGTTATTAAATCTTTGGGTGATTATTTACAAGGTATTGAGGGCATTGCGGGAGCTACCATTCGAGGCGATGGTCGTGTGACACTCATCGTGGATGTTGCAGCGTTGATGAATCTTGCAAAAGGTATTAATGTTGATATTCGTGCCAGTGCTGAAACCGTTGTTAAAACGAAAACTGTACCAAGTGATTATGTGGTATTGGTGGTGGATGACAGTGCTATGGATCGAAATATTATGAAAAAATCGATGGAACCTATTGGGGTTAAAACCATAGAAGCCAGCAATGGACAAGAAGCACTGAATATGATTAAATCATCAGAACACAGTATTGATGCGGTGTTGATTGATATTGAGATGCCACGTATGGATGGGTACACGCTTGCAGGAGAAATTCGTAAGTATTCAAAATACAAAAACCTTCCATTAATTGCGGTGACCTCACGTACTTCAAAATCTGACAGACTCAGAGGTGTGGAATCAGGCATGAGCGAATATATTACTAAGCCATACTCTCCAGAATACCTTGAGAGTGTTGTTCGAAAAAATATTAAATTATAGGCGGTAGTGCGATGAGTGATAAATTAAATCAAATTATCCAAAAACAACAAAAACAGATTGAGGAGCCTCATAAAAAAGAGGATGATGTTGTTCAACTTGTTGGATTTATTATTGGTCAAGAAGAGTATGCAGTCCCCATTTTGAGTATTCAAGAGATTATTAAACCAATTGAATATACCAGAGTTCCAAGCGTTCCTGATTATATTTTGGGTGTCTTTAATCTTCGAGGGAGCGTTATTCCTTTGATTGATTTGCGTCGTAAATTTAAGATGGATTCAGTAAAACCAACGGAAGATACACGCTATATTGTGATGAAAGGGCATGATAATACCGCAGGGTTTGTTATTGATAGACTCACAGAAGCCATTCGCATTAAAGGTAATCGTATTGGACCACCACCTGAGACGATTCATGCGGAGAAAGGTTTGGTTTATGGTATTGGTATGCGAGAAGAAAATATTTTGACAATTTTAAAGGTTGAAGCGCTTTTAAAACGTGATTTTTAATCCGCTAAAGAGCTAATCCACAAAGGTTTAGCTCTTTTTACATGTAAAGATTAATCTGCCAATAAATTTGCAACGAGTTCAAAGTTATTGGCACTCATTATATGAATTTTAGGATGCACCTTTTTGAGCATACGAAATGTTTGTAAAGAGAGCTCAAAGCCTACTTTTTTCTCTTCTTCTTCACTAATTTTTTTCGCATAAGCTAGTTTTTCCATCCAAAGTGTGGGAACATGTACGCCTGGAACATGTGCCGCTAAAAATTGTGCGGTGCGAAGTTTGACAATTGGGAAAAATCCTAAAATTAGCTCTGTTTCATTTGTCTCTTTTCCAATCTCTTTTTTTGCCTCTTTTAAGAGTTCCACAAGCATTGTGGCATTGTCCATACTGTACACAGGTTGCGTAATAATGCCTATGGCTCCATGGCTCATTTTTGTTGCCATTTTTTTCATCAAATGACGAGGTGTATTGGCATGAGCGTTACACACGGCAAAGGAGTAGATGGATTTTGGCTGTATTTTAAAGGGTTTACCTGAATAGTCTATGCCGGAATTGAAGCATTGAATCATATCCATTAAAAGGGTACTGTTCCCCTCAAAAACACCTTTAAGTGCAGGTTGGTCACTCGCACTTGCAGGATCTCCCGTGAGGCATAAAATCGTGCGAAGCTCATTTTCATTGGCTCCTAAAAGGTCTGATTGGAGTGCTAGTTTATTACGGTCACGCATGCTCATAGTGGCAATGACAGGTTTATGAAAACGGTTTTGTAGTTTCAAGGCTCCAAAGAGTGCATTGTATTTGAGACGGGCTAAAGGATTATCCGTGGTGCTAAAACCATCCACTTTTTTATCTAAGCCAAGCTGGGCAATTTTTTCAATAATAGGCTCAAATGAGGGTTCATGAATGGGAGTTGTCTCTAATGTTAAGAGGCTATCATGTTTAAGTTTTTCGATAAAAGATTCTAACATAAGTCTATCCGTACGATTTAATTTTTTGTATTATAACCGAAAACATGTTGGAATGTTGCCTAAGGTTTGGAGTGCTATAATAAGTCCTTTATTCGTAATAAAGGAGCAGTGAGAATGAAATTGTGTGTGTTTGATTTTGATTCAACCCTCATGGATGGTGAAACGATAGATTTTTTAGCAAAAGAGCATGGGGTAGAAAAAGAAGTCTCTGCGATTACGGAAGCGGCAATGCGTGGGGAACTTGATTTTTTTGAGAGTTTAACAACCCGTGTGGGGCTTTTAAAAGGGATGAATGCAAGAAAAGCCGAAGAGATTTGTGCGCATTTGCCTTTGATGAATGGTGCACGTGAAGCGATTGCTGGGCTTAAAGCAAAAGGCTATACCGTCATTGTTTTTAGTGGTGGATTTCGCATTGGAACAACACCTGCTAAAGCGATTTTAGGTTTTGATGCGGACTTTGCAAATATTTTACATGTAAGAGATAGTCATCTAAGTGGTTTGGTGGGAGGAGACATGATGTTTGGTTTTTCTAAGGGGGATATGTTAAAAAGAGTGCAAAATCTTTTACATGTAAACGAAGAAAATACCATTGCGGTGGGAGATGGTGCTAACGATCTCTCGATGTTTGAACATGCCCATAAAAAAGTGGCGTTTTGCGCAAAGCCTATTTTAAAAAATGCGGCTAATATTGTGATTGATGAAAAAGATATGCGCAATTTACTTGAATTTATTTAGAAAAGAGTTTTTATATGTATAACAATGAATTGAGATTTTCGTTATGGTGTGATTTTGTTGAGAGAAATTTTTTAGAAAATGAATTTTCCAACTTAATTGAAAAAAATATTGTTAATGCGGCGACAAGTAATCCTTCTATTTTTAAGAGTGCTTTTTTAGGCTCGCCGGCTTATAAAGAGGCAAAAGCACTTCTTGAGGGTAGACCTGCTAAAGAGATCTATGAAACATTGGCTATTCAAGATATTCAATGTGCTGCTAGTAAACTTTTAAGTGCTTATGAAAGTGGGAACGATGGGTTTATTAGCATTGAGGTTGATCCTTTCTTATGCGATGATGCTCAAGCGACGATTGAAGAGGGAAAACGACTTTATCAGGCTATTGGCTATCCTAATGTGATGATTAAAGTACCTGCGACTGAAGCGGGATTTGTTGCTATGGAAACATTTTTAAGTGAGGGAATGCATGTCAATGCAACACTCGTTTTTTCACATCAGCAAGCTAAATCATGTTTAGATGCGTTTGCACGAGCCAATGCATTATTAGAAAATAAGAGTATTCAAAAGCTTCCTCAAGCCGTTATTAGCATCTTTGTTAGTCGTTTTGATCGTAAATTAGATGCAAAACTTGAAACTATTGATTTTCCAACAGGACGCGTGGGTATTATGAATGCACTTCGCTGTTATGATGTCATTGAAGAGCATGGGTTTAAAAATGTTAGAGCGCTTTTTGCAAGTACTGGGGTTAAGGGTGATCGTTTAAGAGAAGATTATTATATTCAAGAACTTTTGGTTAAAAATGCGATTAATACAGCACCACTCAATACTATACATGCTTTTGTTTCATCAAAAGAAGAGCTCTTGCCAATTGAATATACGCAAGAGATGGTTGAAAACTTTTTTAATGCATTGCATGCGAACGATATTGATATTAATCATGTTTGTGATGAGCTTATGGATGAGGGTTTACGTGCCTTTAAAGAGGCCTTTGTGGAGATATTAAACGAACTCAAATAAGAAGAGGAGTTTTTATGGCTGAAAGTGTAAATATTAATGAACTCACGTTTGAAATGACCAAGAAGCTTAAATTTTATTTGAGCAAATTGGTTGAACATAAGGGAAGCGATTTACATGTAAAGACAGGAACAACCATACGAGGACGTATTAATGGGGAAATTCTTCCTTTTTCAAAAGAAATTTTGAGTTATCAGGAGGGATTAACCTTAGCCAAAGAGCTTCTTCGTGGACGATTTACTGAATTGGTTGAGAAGAAAAATATTGACTTTACCTTTAAATTGAACGATGAATACCGATTTCGTGTCAATATGTTTTTTCAAGTAGATGGTGTCTCAGCAGTATTTAGAACAATTCCTATGGTACTTCCTACGGTTGAGGCATTGCATTTACCTTTGGTTATCAACTCTTTGTGTGATCTTTCTCGTGGTTTAGTTCTGGTGACTGGACCTACAGGATGTGGTAAAACAACAACGCTTGCATCAATGATTAACCGTATTAATAAAACACAAAAAAAACATATTATTACGATTGAAGATCCTGTGGAATTTATTTACAAAGATAATGGATGTGTGGTCAACCAAAGAGCTATTGGTCAAGATGCTCTCTCCTTTTCTGATGCTTTGCGTGCAGCGCTTCGTGAAGATCCTGATGTGATTTTAGTGGGTGAAATGCGTGATTTAGAAACGATTGAAATGGCGATGCATGCGGCTGAAACAGGTCATTTAGTCCTTTCAACGCTCCATACCGTAGATGCAAAAGAGACGATAGGTCGTATTATTGGAATGTTTCCAGGGAGTGAGCAAAATCGTATTAAGATGTCACTTGCATCGGTTTTGCAAGGGGTTATTGCACAACGACTTGTTAAAACGGTTGATAAAGGACGAACAGCTGCTGTTGAAGTTTTGGTTAAAAATGCACGTATTGAATCTTTGATTTTAGAGGGGCGTGAAACAGAGATTCCAGATGCTCTCAAAGAGGGAAAAGAGGTGTATAAAACGCAAACGTTTGATCAAGCGCTTTTAGATCTTTATGCAGAGGGAAAAATTGCACGTGATGAGGCAATTATCGCCTCTACAAGTCGTAATGATATTACGATGGCACTTGATTTTTATGATGCAGAAAAAGCACAAAAAGGGAATCGAAAGAATGATATTCCTAATAATATTCAAGAGCTTAAGGCATACGATAATGATATTATTGATTTAAAGAAATAAAGCAATTTATACAGCTTTTAGGTTCATTTTAGTAGAATCGTTACCTTAATTTTTATAAAGGAAAACCATGTTAGAAGGCATCATTAGAGATAGTATCGAAAAAAAGGCTACTAAAGCGCTTCGTAGAGATGGATATCTAATTGCTAATATTTACGGTAAGGGTGAAGAAAACATCAATGCTGCATTTAAAGCAAACGAATTCATTAAAGCAGCAAAAAGTAAAGAGACACTTATTTTCCCTGTAAGCGTTGCAGGTAAAGTATACAATGTCGTCATTCAAGATTACCAAAAAGACCCAGTAAATAGCAATCTTTTACATGTAGATTTAAGAATGGCACTTCCAGGCGTTTTAAGTAAATATTTAGTTCCTGTAAAAACCGTAGGTATCCCAAAAGGTACAAAAAACAAGGGTGTTTTAATTCAGTCTAAAAAACGTTTAGCGGTTAAATGTACAGCAGAAAATTTACCAAACGATTTTACAATTGATGTTAGTGAGCTTGATGTAGGTGATACTATTCTTGTTCGTGATATTCCTGTTCCAGCAAACGTTAAAGTTATGGATGAAACACGTGTTTCTGTTGCCGGAGTTATTAAAGCGAAGTAACGCTTACAATGACACTGATTGTTGGATTAGGAAATCCTGACTTCCAATACAAAAACAATCGACATAATGTCGGTTTCATGGTCATCGATGCATTGCTCGGTGACCACCCTCTTGCTGAAAAAATTTCAAAAACTCCTTTCAAAGGTGAGCTTTTTAAAGCACCTTCTATGTTGCTACTCAAACCTAACACTTATATGAATCTTTCAGGTGAGAGTGTTCGTGCAGTGAGTGATTATTTTAAACCAGACCAACTTATTGTTGTCCATGATGATTTAGATCTTCCTTTTGGAACCCTTCGTTTTAAAATAGGAGGAGGGCATGGTGGGCATAATGGACTTCGTTCCATCGATGCACATATGGGTTCTGAGTATATACGGGTGCGTATAGGCATTGGAAAACCTGTGCATAAAAGTGATGTGGCTAAGTATGTTCTTTCTGATTTTTCAGCGTGTCAGCGAGAATTTTTGCCTGAATTGCTTTTACATGTAAAGAAGAGTGTGAAAGCATTGCTCCATGAGGATTTAAAAGAAGTTTCGCTACACTATTCCCTCAAACAAACGCTATGCGATGAGGATAAAGTATGAAACTTTTTGAGAAATACGTCATTTTAAATTATCTCAAAAATTTTTTAGTTATCTTTTTAGGGTTAGATTTTTTTTATGTAGGAATCGATCTTTTAACGAATTATAAAAATATACCAAGTTCTGCAAATCTTCAACTCCTCTATGCACTTTTTCAAGCGATGAATGCCATTAATTATGTACTACCACTCTCCATTGTTTTTGGGATGATTGTGACGTATTTTAATATGCTAAAAACCAATGAACTCATTTGCATGTATGCTTCAAGTATTAGTAAAAAAGCTTTAATTCGTCCTTTGTTTGTGACGTCATTGTTGCTTAGTTTACTCTATATTTCTCTTAATTTTACGGAGTTTGCTTACGCTTATGAGTATGGCTCAAACCTCAAAAAATATAATCGTATTTCAAGTAATTCTGAAGATTTATTTATTAAGCATGACAACCAATATATTTATTTTAAAAAATTAGATCCCTTGAAGCAAATCGCTTATGATGTGACGATTTTTGAAATAAATAGTGTTGATGTGAGTCGCATTATTCGGGCAAAAACAGCCTCATTTATTAAAAATATCTGGTTACTTAAAGAAGTAGAAATTGTGCATAAGCCTTATATTAGTTCGTTAGATGATAAAGGATTTTCAAGAGAACATCTTGAAAGCCTCAAGGCAATGGAAAATTTCAAACCTAGAATTATGGATAATATTTATCAAAGTGAGTTTTCTTTATCCATTCGAGATGGTATTGATGCCTTACGTTTTTTTGCAACACAAGAAGTGAACACGCATAAAATTAAAGCCACACTTTTTTATCAGCTTTTTTTTCCACTTTTCGCTCCTTTTTTAATTGTCATTTTATTCTATAAAGCACCTTTAATGAGTCGTTATTTCAATACAGTCTTAGTGGCTTCTTCTTTTGCTTTTCTGACATTATTGGTTTGGAGTGGACTCTTTTTATTAAGCCGTTTGGCGATTAATGGCGTATTACTTTCCGAAATTGCAATTTTAGCACCTGTTCTTTTATTGGCACTGATAGCGCTTTATTATTACTCAAAACCTTCTTAGGACTCTTTTAATTATTTTTTGTTTAACTTTTTGATAGAATAAAACACATTGTTATCTCTCATAAGGTTTAAAATGACGAAATTCTCTGCTTTAGCACAAAAATATGGTACCCCTTTGTATGTTTACAATTTTGATACGATTACCCAAAAATTTAGCGCACTCAAAGAGGTTTTTAAAGCACGCAAATCATTGATTTGTTTTGCAGTCAAAGCCAATTCCAACCTTTCGGTTTTAAAACACATGGCACATTTAGGTGCAGGATGTGATTGTGTATCCATTGGCGAAGTAAAACGAGCTTTATTTGCGGGTATTCCTAAGTATAAAATTATTTTTAGTGGTGTGGGTAAACGGGACGATGAGATTGAAGAAGCACTTCAAAATGATATTTTAATGCTCAACCTTGAGAGCGAAGAAGAGATGAAGCGTGTGGAAATAATCGCTGAAAAATTGGGTGTTGTAGCACGCATTAGTATTCGTGTTAATCCAAATATTGACCCTAAAACGCATCCTTATATTTCCACAGGATTGCATGAAAACAAATTTGGCGTGGATATTGAAAGTGCAAAACGTATGTATATTCATGCGAAAAACAGTCCTTCACTTGATCCTGTGGGGATTCATTTTCATATTGGTAGCCAGATTACAGAGGTAAATCCTTTTAAAGAAGCCGCCGAGGTTTTAGCTAACTTACTTCGCAATTTAAAAGCACTGAAGATAGATATTAAATTTTTCGATGTGGGTGGTGGCATTGGCATTCAGTACAAAGAGGAAGAGACGATTGCGCTGTATGAATACGCTCAGTCTATTTTTAGCGCCTTAGGTGGATTGGATGTTACGCTTGTGTGTGAACCTGGGCGTTATTTGGTGGGTGATTGTGGCTATTTTCTCACGAAAGTTTTGTATGAAAAACATAATGGTTTTAAGCGTTTTGTCATTGTCGATGGTGCTATGAACGATTTGATTCGACCGAGCCTTTACCAAGCCTACCATGCGATTGAAGCCGAGGGAAAAGAGGGTGTTGAAAAAAGTGTGTGTGATGTGGTAGGTCCTGTGTGTGAGAGTGGTGATTTTTTTGCGAAAAACATTGAACTTCCTGCTTTGGAACACGATGATCTTTTGGTGGTGAAAAGTGCAGGTGCGTATGGATTTACCATGAGTAGCAATTACAATACCCGCTCACGTGTGGCAGAAGTTGCCCTTCAAAACGGAGAAGATCGTTTAATTCGCAGACGTGAAACATTTGAGGATGTCATTGCGTTGGAGAAAGCGTGTCTATGAGTTATTTAATTGATGTACAAGGAACGCTCATTGATGATGTGAATAAAGAGCCCATTGAGGGAGCTATTGCTTTTATTGATTCTTTAAATGCTTCTAAAATACCTTATGTGGTGATTACCAATAACACAAAAATTCCCAGTGTGGAGTTTCATCAGTTTTTATGCGATTTGGGGTTTGCTATTCCAAAAAATAATTATCTTGATCCCTTTATGACGTTAGAAAAAGTCTTACATGTAAAAGCCATTCGTAGCTTTGGTGCACAAGAGTTTGTGGATGTTATGGAGATATTAGGGTATGAACAAAACGCACAAAATCCTGAAGCCATCGTCATTGCGAGTAAAAAAGATTTTGATGCGAATGATTACGCAAGTATGATAGAACTGGTTTTAGGAGGCGCTAAAATAGTAGGAATGCATGCTACAAGCATTTACGCAAAAGATAAGCGTCGTTATCCTGGTGTGGGAGCCATTTTACAGATGCTCTCTTATGCAACGGGTGCGGAGTACAGTGTTGTAGGAAAGCCTAGTACACTTTTCTACAGCGAAGCGTTAAAGCGTTTGCAAATGCAAGCTGATGTGAAAAATTTTGATGAAATTACGATTATTAGCGATGATGCCATTGGGGATTTGGTAGGCGCAAAAGCCTTGGGAATGAAAACGATTTTAGTGCTCAGCGGTAAATGCCAAAGTGAGGCAGAAGTATTACATGTAAAGAGTTCTTTAGATGCGATTGTTCCCAATATTGGGCATATTAAAGGTGAAGAATGCAAACGATAGAAACGTATCGTAAAAAAATTGATGCCATTGATAATGACATTTTAAAACTTTTAAATGAGCGTATGGAGTTGGTCAAAGAGATTGGTAAGTCAAAGCAAACCAGTGGGACTGCAATTTATCGACCTGAGCGGGAAAAAGAGATTTTGGATCGTTTGAAGTCACTGAATAAAGGTGCTTTAAATGAGAAGGCGATTGATGCGATTTTTTTAGAAGTTTTTGCGGTGAGCCGAAATCTTGAGTTTCCAGAAAAAATTGCTTTTATGGGACCGGAGGGAAGTTATACCCATCAAGCAGCAGAAAGTCGTTTTGGAGCCATGGGTAGCTACATTGAAGTGAGCTCTATTGAAGCGGTTTTCCACGTACTTGAAAACGGTGAAGCTAAGTATGGCGTAGTTCCAGTAGAAAACAATACCGCAGGGGCAGTGGGAACAACGCTGGATTGTTTAGGAAAGTTTAGCTCAAAAATTGTTGCAGAACTTTATATGGATATTCACCACTCGTTTGCAACCGTTTGTGAAGATATTAAAAAGATTAAACGTATCTATTCGCATCCGCAAGGCTACAATCAGTGTCGAAAATTTTTAGAAGAACACAGGCTTTTGGGTGTGGAATTTATTCCTACAAAATCAACGGCAGAAGCAGCGCAAAAAGCCAGTGTTGAACACGATTCTGCTGCTATTTGTTCGCATATTGCTGCAAAATTATCCAATCTTCCTGTGTTGTTTGAAAAAATTGAAGACAACATGGCAAATCAGACACGCTTTTTAATTTTGAGTGATTTTAAGAACAAAAAAGGGATTCACAATAAAACCTCTATTTTGGCAAAAACCGATGACAAACCAGGTGGATTGGTTGAGTTTTTACAAACTTTTCAAGACCAAAAAGTAAATCTCACTAAAATTGAGTCACGTCCAACGAAAGAAAAAGGGTTCCAGTCTATTTTTTATATGGATTTTGAGGGACACATTGATGATGAAAATGTTCAAAAAGTGATTGAAGAGAACAAAGACAGATACGATATTAAATGGCTTGGAAGCTATATTTGTGGAGGATGAGAAATGCAATTTAACAGCGTGTTAGAGAGTTTAAAAACCTATGAAGCGGGAAAACCTATAGAGTTAGTTGTAAGAGAGTATGGCATTGAAGCCAAAGATGTGATTAAGCTTGCAAGTAATGAGAACCCACGAGGATGTAGCCCAAAAGTTATTGAAGCAGTCAGGGAAGAAGCTACAAAAATGAATTTATACCCTGATGATAGTATGTATGAACTCAAAGAAGCACTTGCCAATAAATATAATGTGAGTGATAAAAATATTATTATTGGTTCAGGAAGCGATCAAGTGATTGAATTTGCTATTCATGCTAAAGCCAATGCAAATACGAAAGTATTAATAGCAGGCATTACCTTTGCCATGTATGAAATTTACACGCTTCAAACAGGGGCAAAAGTTCTTAAAACACCTTCTGCGCAGCATAATTTACAAGAGATGCTAGAAATATATAAGGCCAATAGTGATATTTCAATTGTTATTTTATGTATTCCCAATAATCCTTTAGGTGAATGTGTGGATGTCAAAGAAGTGTATGCTTTTTTAGATGAATTAAGAGCGGACACCTTAGTGATTATTGATGGTGCGTACCAAGAGTATGCAGCGTTTAAAGATCCTGCTAAAAAAATTATCCCTAGCGATATTATTACTAAGTATCCCAATGCTATTTATACGGGAACATTCTCTAAAGCTTATGGTTTAGGAGGAATGCGTTGTGGGTATGGCATTGCCAAGCCTGAGATTATTCAAGCACTTTTGAAATTAAGAGCCCCCTTTAATATCACAACACTGACTTTAAAAGCAGCGATTGTCGCACTGAGTGATGAAGCATTTGTAGAAGCTTCCGTACGAGAGAACTTCGAGCAGATGAAGGCATATGAAGCTTTTGCAAAAGAGTTAGGCTTTCGTATTATTGATAGTTATACCAATTTTATCGTTTTGGAATTTGATGCAAATAAAAACTCTGGTGAAATTGCTCAAAAATTGATGGAAAAAGGTATAATCGTAAGGAATTTAGGCTCGTATGGTATGAATGCTATTCGTGTGACTATTGGCACTCCTGAACAAAATGCACGCTTTTTTGAATGCTTTAAAACACTTTACATGTAAGAGAATATTAAATGGATCTTAGAACACTTTTAAATCAAATTGCAACGTTGATTCAAAATTTAACATTACGTCAGAGAATTGTTTCAGCTGTATCTATTATTGTTTTGATTGGTTTCCTTGTGTTCTTAATGCTCTATAAAAATACCAATACTTCTTCTATGAATGGGTATAGTATTTTATTTGAAAAAACAACCGCAGGTGATTCTGCATTAATTATTCAACAACTTGAAAAAGAAAAAGTTCCTTATAAAGTACTCAATGAAGGAACCATTGCTGTTCCTAATGAGGTTGTACATAAACAGCGTATTGCTATTGCAGCTTTGGGTATTCCTAAAAATAGTAAGGTTGGTTTTGAAATTTTTGATAAAACCGAATTTGGTGCGACTGATTTTGAGCAAAAAATTAAGTATGTACGAGCGTTAGAGGGTGAATTGGCGCGTACGATTGAGAGTTTAGGCCCCATCGCAAATGCTAGCGTACATATTGCGATTCCAAAAGAGACAGTTTTTGCGCAAAAACAAGCACCCGCAACGGCTTCTATTGTTCTGAATATTCGAGCAGGTATGTCATTATCCGTCAAACAAATTGTAGGTATTCGAAATTTAGTAGCTGCCTCTATTTCTAATTTGCCAGCGGAGAATGTTTCTATTGTGAATCAAGATGGTGAACCATTGGGCGATGAAGAGAGCAATCTTTTCCAAGGCGAATTAGTTAAAAGTCAAATGCGTTATAAAAAAGAGTATGAACAGACAATGGAACAGAAAATCATCAATGTTCTTGCACCTGTTATTGGTGGCGTTGATAAGGTGAATGCTAAAGTAACCATTGATTTTGACTTTTCACAACAAGATTTTGTTAGTGAGATTTATGATCCTAATTCTGTGCCTAGAAGTGAGCAAAGTGTTGAAGAAAAACGCGAGGGAAAAGAGCCTCAAGATGTCGGTGGTGTTCCAGGAGCCATTAGTAATATTGGACCTGTTCAGGGATTGGAAAGTAATAAAAAAAGTGAAACCTACCAAAAAAGTTCCACAACAACCAATTATGAAATTTCTAAAAAAGTTATCAATTCCAAAGATGAATTTGCGAAAATAAAGCGCTTAAGTGCAGCTGTTGTCGTGGATGGTACTTATAAATTTGGACTCGATGCTAATGGGAATAAAAAGAGTGAATTAGAGTATTTTCCTTTAAGTAAAGAACAGATGGATGCCATTCGTGATGTGGTGAGGCAGACAGTTGGATACAATGTTGCACGTGGCGATGAAGTAACCGTCAGTAATTTAGAGTTTAAACCTCTTGCAAATGATGGAACAAGGCTACCTCCTAAAAGTACATCAGAACAAATTTTTAGTTACTTTATCCTTTTAATTCCTTTGCTGAAATATGTTGTTGTTGCTATTTTATTATTTATTTTTTATAAAAAAGTTATTCTTCCTTTTAGTCAGAAAATGGTTGAAACAAAATTGGATGATTTTGAGGATGAAGTAGAAGCTGTTAAAGTAGATGATGAAAGTGTAGAGGATACGTTAGAGAAATTTAAAGAAGCTCGTAAAAAAGTGGAAGATCAATTAGGTATTGGTCAAGATTTTAATGAAGAAGCGTTAAAATATGATGTTCTCCTTGAAAAACTGAAACACATTGCTGATGAAAAAGGTGAAGATTTCGCAGGCATTATACAGTCTATGATTCGAAATGAGGGTGAATATGAAATTAGAAACAATGTTAGGGATATTGGATAATGAAACTCACTGAAGAGCAAAAAACCCTTTATAATGAATTGACAATGGCTGAAAAAGCAGCCATTTTACTGATTCAGCTTGGTGAAGATGCTACAGCCAATCTTTTTTCCCACATGGAAATTGATGTTGTTACAGATATTTCAAAACATATCGCTACGGCAAAAAATATTGATAAATCTGTTGCCAATGCTGTTTTAGAAGAGTTTTATGTCATTTTGCAATCCAATCAATACATTAGAAGTGGTGGTTTGGAGTATGCTAAAGAGATTTTATACCGAACATTTGGGGCAGAGGGTGCTCAAAAGATTTTAGATAAACTCTCCAAATCCATGGAAAACTCTCAAAGTTTTGGCTACCTTTCTCAAATTAAACCACAACAATTGGGTGATTTTATTATTAATGAACACCCTCAAACAGTAGCACTTATTTTAGCGCATATGGATCCAAGCAGCGCTGCTGAGACACTCTCTTATTTTCCTGATCAAGTCCGCAGTGAAGTCACCATTAGAATGGCGAATTTAGGTGAAATTTCACCTTCTGTGGTGAAGCGTGTTTCCGCCGTTTTAGAGAATAAATTAGAATCATTAACCTCCTATAAAGTAGAGGTTGGTGGTCCTCGTGCTGTAGCTGAAATTTTAAATCGTTTAGGGCAAAAAGCTTCTAAAACCACTATTGCTTATATTGAACAAGCTGATGAGAAACTCGCTTCTGTGATTAAAGATATGATGTTTACATTTGAAGATATTATGAAGTTAGATGGCAATTCAGTCCGTGAAATTCTTAAAGTTGCCGATAAAAAAGATTTAATGGTTGCTTTAAAGGGAGCTGTTCCTGAGTTGCAACAAAAGTTTTTTGATAATATGTCTCAGCGTGCTCAAGAAGCTTTTGTGGAAGAGATGAACTTTTTAGGTGCTGTGCGTGTGAAAGATGTGGAAGAAGCACAGCGAAAAATTGTCGAAGAGGTGCAAAAACTTGCAGAACAAGGTGTTCTCCAAATTGGTGAAGCCGAGGAAATGATAGGTTAATATGACTGAAAATATTATTGGTAAAGAACGAGTGGA
>RZYK01000223.1 GCA_009930355.1 Campylobacterota bacterium
GCATTCTTGTGGTACAAACAAGCTGCCATTTTAAGTTTAGAAAAAAAATCCGCACAAACAAAAGCACTTGAAAGTACCATTGCAGAGCGCTTACACAAAATCGAACGTACCGAAGCAGTTTATAGCTCTTTTTTAGAAAACTATAATGACACAGACACCTATACTTCCATGAAGCAAATGATTACCCAAGCCTTTGATATTGCTCCTTATAAAATGAATTACCTGCTTCCTATGACGTACGATAAAGTTTCACATGACAATAGAAAACATCAAGAAACAAAATTTCAACTCAGTTTTCAAAAAGACCTTGTAGATAATCTTTTAGGACTGCATGAGAGTATAGTTTTAGCCTACACTCATACAGCATGGTGGCAAACAGCTGAAGATTCTGCACCCTTCCGTGAGACAAATTACCAACCTGAATTGTTTGTGATTATGCCACACGTTGAGCGTGAAAGTTTTATTAAAGCCTACCAATTTGGTATTGTCCATGAATCAAATGGAAAAGATGAAGAAAAATCACGTTCGTGGAACCGCCTCTATGCAAAGGCTTTTTTTCAAGCAGGAGATATGATTATAGCGCCACGAATTTGGTACCGAATAAAAGAAAAAGCATCCAGCGATGACAATCCTGACATCGATGAATACTTGGGCAATGGCGATTTGGAACTTATTTATCCATGGAAAAAACATACATTTAAACTCTTAGTGCGTAATAATTTACACTTTGATTCGGATAACAAAGGCGCAGTGCAACTCGACTGGACATTTCCGCTATGGGAAGAAAATCTTTTTGGTTATTTGCAATTTTATAGTGGTTATGCAGAAAGTCTTATTGACTACAACAAACGCAGTGACCGCATTGGCATAGGTTTCGCGCTTTCACGCTAAAAAATATTTAAAAGACCCTCTTTTGTGGGTCTTTTTACATGTAAGCTTGTATTAAAAATCTCTAGAAGATCTTCTTGCTCTATCGTCTCTTGGACGTTCTTCTCTAGGTCTAGCTTCATTCACTTTTAGTGTTCTTCCACCAATCTCTTTTTCATTCGTTGCTTCAATAGCAGCTTTTGCTTCTGAATCATTTGGCATTTCAACGAAACCAAAACCTTTAGAACGACCGGTATCTCTATCACTGATGATTCTTGCACTCGAAACCTCACCATACACAGAGAACATCTCTTTTAACTCATCGCCTGTCATCTCATACTTGACATTACCTACATAAATATTCATCGTGGACATACTCCTCTTTTTTAAATCACAAAATGTTACCGTTTGCCCGTAAACACGTTACTTATAAGGAAACATTAATGACTTTATGAAATCATTGTAGCATAATAATAAACATTTCCATACTGAGATAAGCGCCTTTTTACTTAAAATGAGAAAAAATGACACACTCTTATCACGCAGAGCTTAAGAGAAATGGTGCTATAATAAACTTAACTATGTCACAAAACGAGGTAAGAATGCAACTAACCCATTTAGATGAAAAAGACCGACCGAAAATGGTCGATGTAAGTGATAAAGAAGATTCTTTTCGTGTCGCTATTGCAAGTGGTACGATTACCATGAGTCAAATTGCTTTTGATAACATCATTTCACAACAAACCAAAAAAGGTCCTGTCCTTCAAACAGCTGTTATTGCTGCGATTATGGGAACCAAAAAAACCAGTGACCTTATCCCTATGTGTCACCCTTTGATGCTCACTTCCGTCAATTGTGATGTAGAAGAGCTTCCAAAACTACCAGGATTTAAATTAACTGTTACCGCAAAACTCACTGGACAAACGGGCGTTGAAATGGAAGCACTCATGGGTGTAAGCATTGGACTTTTAACTATTTACGATATGTCCAAAGCTATCGATAAGTCAATGGTTCTTAATAACATTCAATTGGAATCAAAAAGTGGAGGAAAAAGTGGAAACTACTCCCGAACTTAAACTGGATTATCCTTGCCATTGGGAATACAAACTGGTTTTGAGCAGTGAGCACAATGTGACAACCATTGTGCAAGAAATTTTAGAAGAGCGTATCCACGAAATACGAAAGTCACAAAATAGCACAAAAGGCAATTATTCCAGCTACACCCTACGGGTACTGGTACACAATGCTGATGATAGAAAAACACTTTTTCACCTCTTAAAACAGCATCAATCCATTAAATTTGTACTTTAAAAGGAGACACTTATGGAGTCTATACAACATATTTTTTCGGTAACACTTAAAGAAAACAAAGAAAATCCTCAATTATTAAAACTGATTCAAGAGATGAGTTTTGAACTCTCCCGTAAAAAGATACAGCGTCTCAAAGATGAAAAAAGTATCCAAAGCCGTATTGGTGAACTTTTTGAACTTTATTGCAAAGTACTTCATGATGAAGAGCTCAAAACGCCTAAAGCAGTAGAACACGTTGTAGATGGACTGTTAAAAGCCACTAGCTATGATAAAGAAGAATTTTTATACAAAACTATCTACGAAAAAGAACAATTAGAAAAAAATATTTTTCTTCAAAAACAACATATTAGAGAAGAAATCTCGCAAACATTTTGCACCCTTGAAGCACATATTGAAAACATTACAGACGATACAAAACACGCCGCTTTCATTGCCCTTAATGATGCAAAACTAAGAGGAATCGAGATGTTAGGTATCTTAAAAGAAACCGTACAAGAAGCGCTCCTAACAACCCTTGAAAAAGGAAGTGATATTAAAGACACAACGTATGCCATTACAAAAAATTTAACATACCAAACCATTCAAGAAGGGCATTTAACCAAACAACGCCTTTTAAATATTTCTCAAACAATCATTCAGGCAAGTATAGATATTGCCGATGAAGATTTTGCTCATGCCAAAGATATTTTGGAAGGCTCTATTGAAGGGGTACGTGATGGCATAACAAAAGCACTAGAAAAGTTTAAAAATGATTTTAAATACATGCCTATAGAAGAAATTGAAGGCTTAGCAGAGACTGACTTGCCACTCTTACGAAAAGAACTTTTAAAAATTGATGAAGAATTTATTCTTCTCTTAAGTGTACTGGCTTCGAATTCAGAAAGTGTCTCATCTGCCATTGTTCAAGAAATGGTCGAGGAGATGAATAGCTCCATTGCAAAGTTAAGACGCACCGCAAATGAAGTTAAAGAAGTCATCTCTGAGCGTATTGAAACTTTAAAAGAAGAAGCTGAAAAAAAATTAGAATCTTTCAGAAAAGATGTCAATGAATTTGAAAAAATAGCTTCTGCTAAAGTTGAATCATTTAAACAATTTGAATTTGAAAGTGATAAGGCAAAACATCTTGCAAAAGAGGCAAAAAAACTAGGATTTCGTGCATGGGAAGTTGCTAAAAATATGGTAGATGGTGCCGTAAAAGG
>RZYK01000224.1 GCA_009930355.1 Campylobacterota bacterium
TAGGCTCTTTGATGGATAAAACCGAGCGTGAAAAAGCCATAGCGCTCTATTTAAGTGAGCAGTACCAAGAGAGACTCATAGCAGAGCACAGTCGTTTAAATGAACAGAGCTTAAACGCACTGATGGAAAAATCGGTCTTGTATGCTAAGAGCGATTTGCTCAGCGAAATGGTTTATGAGTTTACCGAACTTCAAGGCTTAATGGGTTACTACTACGCTAAAGAAGCGGGGGAGGATGAACTCTTTGCCCTTGCCCTAAAAGAGCAGTACCTTCCAAATTCTGAGGAGAGTGCGCTTCCAAGTACGCTTTTTAGCGCTATTGTCGCTTTGGCGTATAAGCTTGATTCACTCATTGCGCTTTTTAGCATTAACAAAATCCCCACAGGAAACAA
This sequence comes from Campylobacterota bacterium, assembly GCA_009930355.1. Lineage (GTDB taxonomy): Bacteria > Campylobacterota > Campylobacteria > Campylobacterales > Sulfurospirillaceae > Sulfurospirillum. Next base: position 392 of record RZYK01000224.1, read on the forward strand.
AGACCCGTATGCGCTTCGCCGTGCGGTCAATGGTATTGTGAAAATTGTCTTAGAACAAGGCATTGCGTTTGACATTTCTAAAGATTTAAAAGCGCTCGCACAAGGGTATAAAGCGTTTGATTTTGCGCTTTTAGAGAGCTTCTTTTTGGAGCGAATGTATCAATTTTTCGATGTCAATCCTTCGATTATTTCAGCGGTTATTAGCAGTGGAGAGCGAGACATTGTCCGCTTATCGTTAAAGATTCAAGCGCTTGCAACGATGGTGCAAGATGATGGCTTTAAAGAGATGTTTTCAACCTTTAAACGTGTGGCAAATATCATCAAAAACATGGATATGAACCAAACACTCAGCATCAATCCAGCGCTCTTTGAAAATGCGTACGAAACGGCACTCTTTGATGCGTTTACTGCGGTTAATGCGAAAAATTATGAGAGTTTTGAAGCGCATTTGGACGCGCTGTTTGCTCTTAAACCGCACATTGATGCTTTTTTTGATAACGTCATGGTTAATGCTGAAAATCCTGAACTAAGAGCCAATCGCCAAAACCTCATTGGCTCTATTTACACGGCGTTTAAGTCGATTGCAGATATTAAAGAGATTACACTCTAAACCTTGATAAGGAGGCTTCGGCCTTCTTTTTTAAACACACCAAAGGGGCGTTAAAATGCGTTTAACAACCTGTCCGCTTGATTGTTTTGATGGATGTAGCATTGTTGTTGCAGAGAACTTAAAGCTTAAAGGCAACAAAGCCCATCCCATCACCCAAGGCTATTTGTGTCACCACCTCAACCATTACCACCAGTTTGAACGCATTGAAGAGCCTCGCTATTTGGGGCAGAGCATCTCCATGGATGAGGCTTTAAAGATTTTGGTCGAAAAGCTTAAATGCCATGCGCCCTCTCAAACACTCTATTTTAAAGGCAGTGGCAATTTAGGCGTGATGCAAAGTGCAAGCAAACGTTTTTTTGCAGAACACCACGCTATTTTAGCCTCAGGTTCGTTGTGCGATGAGGCGGGAGATGCTGGAATTTGCGAGGGAAGAGGGGCAAATTTAGCGCTTTCACCTTTACATGTAAAAGAGGCGGAGGTGGTGATTCTTTGGGGGAGAAACCCCTCTGTGACCAACTCGCACATGTTGCCCTCCTTAAAAGGTAAGACACTCATTGTCATTGACCCTGTTAAAATAGACCTTGCTAACCATGCGACGTTGCACCTTCAAGTTAAACCCAAAGGTGATCTTTTTCTAGCTTTAGCCCTAGCCAAAGCGCTTTTACATGTAAAGCAAGAAGATAAGGTGTTTTTGCAAGAGCGCACGCTCAATTTTGAGGCGTTTCGAGAGTTTCTTGAGGGCTTTACACAAGAGGAGTTACTTTTAAAAGCCGATGTTTCAACTTCGCAAATAGAGCAATTTTTAGAGCTGATTTACGGTAAAAAAGTGTGCATTTTAGCGGGAGTTGGGGTTCAAAAGTATCGCTTTGGACACAGCGTGTTACGCTCCATTGACGCACTAGGCGCTCTTTTAGGACTTTTTGGAAAAGAGGGGTGTGGCGTTGGCTATCTTAGCAACAGCGGTTTTGGATTTTATGCACCTTTTAAAGTGAAAGCCCAAACCGAGCCTCTGCCCATTGTTGATTTTTCTAAATTTGAGTTGGTGTTTATTCAAGGGGGCAATCCTATGAGTCAAATGCCCTCCACCTTAAAGGTGAGAGAGGGAATTGAGAAAGCTTCGTGTGTGGTCTACTTTGGTTTGCATGAAAATGAAACCTCACAAAAAGCGCATTTAGTCATTCCTGCGTGTTCGTTTTTGGAAAAAGAGGACGTGAAACTGAGCTACGGGCATCCGTTCATTGGAAAGATGCCAAAAATCGTTGAGAGTGAGGTGGGGATTAGTGAGTATGCGCTGAGTCAAACACTCTTAAATGCCTTTGGATACACGCCTTTGGAAGAGGAGCAGACAATTCTTGAAAAAGTTATTGCTTCTAATAGTGTTCAAAAAGAGGGCTTTTTAATCTCCAAAAGCTATGCGGATTTGCCGTATGCTAAAGGCTTTTATACGCCCAGCGGTCGGTTTAAATTTTTAGAATCCTTTGATGAAGAGCCTTTGCTGGATGAGGGATTTTACCTCATCAGTGCCAAACAAAACAGGTCGCTTAATTCGCAATTTATCACTGATGATTATTTGTATGTGCCTAAAAGTTTGGGTTTAGAGCAAGAGGATAGGGTGCTTCTAAGCAGTCCTTATGGAAAATGTGAATATGCCGTGATGCCCTGCGAGGAATTAAGAGATGATTGTCTGTTGCTGTACAGTGGCGCTAAAAATGGCAATGTTCTCACCCCGCATCTCATGAGCCAAAAGGGTGATTGTGCGGTGTATCAAGAGGTTAAAGTGCGATTGGATAAGAAAAAATGACTTCACAAGATGTGTTACTCGATGATGCTTTGCTCTTAGTAGAGCAAAATTTTTACTTTTTACATATGGGTGAGTTTTTGGGCAAGCTCTCTAAAACAGAAGATTTGCTCGATAGAAGCCTTTTTGTGGTGAAAAAATACGAAGAGGGCAAAGCGTACTACTTCAATGCAGAAATCATTCAAGAGCTTCTCATTAATGCGCGTCAGACAACCAGTGAAACCATCTCCTTGTTTGAGTATTTTGTGGAGTTTAACGCTTTTCGGGGCATTTGTATGGCAATGGTGGAGAGTTTGCGTTTTGAGAGTCCTTTTAAAAATTTTATGCAAGAGCTTTTCAAAGAGCAGTACGAAAACTTCTTTGATATCCTCTCTTTTGTGCGCAATGTGCTTTCGCACAACATTCACTCAGAGATTTGCTTGAGCGAGAAAGACTACGATGGCACGCTTAAACGCATCCGTCGAATGAATCGAAATCCCAACATTCTCTTTTCCTTTCAATACTCCCTAAATCTCCCAGAACTAGGCGCTCCCAATGATGCCTATGTCTTTACATGTAAGATTGATTTTGAAGCTTT
>RZYK01000030.1 GCA_009930355.1 Campylobacterota bacterium
TTTACATGTAAAAGATTCTGTGCTACTATGTGGGTATCAATTTCGAAGGCAAACGTGCATGAAAAAGATACCCAGCAAACTGATTAAAAATCCTCTTCTGATAGGTCTCATTGCACTCATTCTTAATCTTATTATTAGTACTATTCCTCTTCTTTTTTTATATGAAAATTATCAACAAGCACATCAAGATTTAATCCATTTAGAGACCTTTCTTCATCATCAAAGCCTTATTGAACTCACGCTTCTCTATGCTATTTTTTTCTCATCCATCGTTGCAGGAGTTATTGCACTGTTTTCGTTCTTTCTTAAAAAGTCTTACCTTCAAATTGAAGAGCTTTCTCATTTCGATGGACTCACCAAACTCTACAACCGCCTCATGTTTGTCACTCTTTTTCAAAAAGAAATTCAAAAAGTAAAGCGCACAGCACAATGCCTCTTTTTAGTTATTATTGACCTCGATGATTTTAAAGCTATTAACGACAATTTTGGACACCTAATTGGTGATTTAGCGATTAAAACAACCGCTTCCACACTAAAAACCATTTTACGTCACTCAGATACTATTGGTCGTTTTGGTGGTGATGAGTTTGTAATTTGCATTGTGGATCATGATAAAGAGGCGGCATCTCACACCGTCAATCGTATCTTAAATGCATTTAACCAAAAAAGTATCCCGCTCACACGCAATGACCAACTGCATGAACTCCACATCAACCTAAGCATTGGTTATACCATGTATAAAGTAGAAGATGACTTTACCACCATGCTTCAACGTGCCGATCAAGCGCTTTATATCTCCAAAGAGGCAGGGAAAAATACCGCAACCTTTTTAGCCTAAAATTGTTACATGTAAACTAAAAAGTAGCCTGCTCCCTATTTACTGTGCGTTACTAGTTTCTGCTCTAACATCATCTTTTAGCCCTGATAGCTTCAAATATTCATCAATTAAACAATAAACTGTTATAATATCTCGCTCCCATAATCTCGCCATCCACGGCTTTTTATGGAGTCTCAAGCAACTTTTAGACCCTCTTTGCAACTAGCAGTTTGGGTTACTGTATTTTATGTATATTATAGAAATAGACTTACATGTAGGAAAAAAAATGAAAATAGTTGTTACTGCTGATGGTGGATTTATGACTTCAAAATTTAATCCAAATTTTGAAGAAGCTGAACAGTTGATTATCTATGATGTTGAAGAAAGATTTTATGGCTCAAGAGTTTCTCCATCTGCACAAAATAAAGACAAAGCAGTACTCATAGACTTTTTAAAAAAGACATATATGACGCATATCATAACAGGAGCTGAAGTAGGAGATGGTGCTTTTAGTGTTTACATTCCTAAAAATCAAGATGCTACAGTAGAAGAGGTTTTAATAGAGTATATTAACACTCTCCCTAAAAGTTAAAGCTTATAAAGTTTTATCTCTAGTGATGAATGGATTAATGGGGACGAGGCTACTTTTTATCATACTTTTTCAAAAAAGGCTCGAAGATGAAACGACTCATAAGCGTATGCATGTTTGCATTCACACTGTTTGCAGGAGATAAAATGTCACTTTATGATTTTGAAGTTACCACGATTGATGGGAAGAAAACAACACTGGAAGCTTACAAAGGCAAGGTTTTACTCATCGTCAATGTTGCGAGTAAATGCGGTTTCACTTACCAATACGAAGGTTTGGAAAAACTCTACAAAACCTACAAAGACAAAGGCTTCGTCGTTTTAGGGTTCCCGTGCAATCAATTTTCAGAGCAAGAACCAGGCAATGAAGAGGAGATAAAAAATTTCTGCTCTTTGACCTACGATGTTACCTTTCCTATGTTCTCAAAAATTGATGTCAATGGAACAAAAACACACCCATTGTATGCTTATCTTAAAAAAGAACAATCAGGACTTTTGGGGAGTGAGAGCATCAAATGGAATTTTACGAAATTCTTAGTGGATAAACACGGTCATGTTGTCGAACGCTTTGCACCTACCACCAAGCCTGAGAGTCTTGAGGAGACCATTAAAGGCTTATTGTAAGCATCCACTTTGGTTTGACCTCTTGAGCCTTTTTTTACGCTAAAATCTTTACATGTAAAACACTTTCAACGACGCATTAATCAAGCTTTTACCCCTACTTTTGTATAATCGCCTTAAACTAATGTATAAGGTACATAACTCCATGAGCGAAAAAAGCACCGTTTACAATCCAAAAGAGATTGAAGAAAGTTATTATAAAATCTGGGAAAGCAGAGGCTATTTTGAAATTGATGGCAATAAAGCGATTCAAGAAAGTGGCAAAAACTTCTGTATTATGATGCCTCCTCCAAATGTTACAGGAAGTCTGCATATTGGTCATGCACTTACGTTTACCCTTCAAGATATTATCACCCGTTTTAAGCGCATGGATGGATTTAAAACCCTTTGGCAACCAGGAACCGATCATGCGGGTATTGCAACACAAAATGTGGTTGAAAAACAACTTCTTGCACAAGGCATTAAAAAAGAAGAGCTAGGACGTGAAAAATTCTTAGAGAAAGTCTGGGAATGGAAAGCTTACAGTGGCGGACAAATCGTTCATCAGATGCGTAAACTTGGTGTCAGTCCTGCATGGAGCAGAGAGCGCTTTACGATGGATGAAGGACTGAAACACTCGGTTAAAAAAGCCTTTGTCAAGTACTACAATGAGGGCATGATTGTTAGAGGAAACTACATGGTCAACTGGTGTACCCACGATGGCGCACTCAGTGACATCGAAGTTGAATTTGAAACCCATAAAAGCAAACTGTATCACCTCAAATATTTTATTAAAGACTCTAAAGACTTTTTAGTCGTAGCAACGACACGCCCTGAAACCTATTTTGGCGATACCGCTGTGATGGTTCACCCTGAAGATGAGCGTTACAAACATCTTGTAGGCCAAAAAGTTGTTTTACCGCTTATTAGTCGTGAAATTGAAATTATTGCCGATGAGCATGTCGATATGAGCTTTGGAACAGGTTGTGTTAAAGTCACGCCTGCACATGACATTAACGACTATGAAGTGGGTAAACGCCATAACTTGGAATTTATTACGATTTTTGATGAAAATGGCATTTTAAATGAATTTTGTGGAGAGTTTAAGGGAGAAGAGCGACTTGAAGCGCGTGCTCCAATTATGGCGAAACTTGAAAGCGAAGGTTTTGTCGATAAAATAGAGGACTACGAAAATCAAGTAGGACACTGCTACCGTTGTAAAAATGTGGTTGAACCTTACATCTCAAAACAGTGGTTTGTTAAAAAAGAGATCGCTGAGGGTGCTATTGCTAAAGTCAATGAACACTTAGCCGAATTTTACCCTAGCCATTGGCTTAACTCGTATAATGCATGGATGAAAGAACTACGCGATTGGTGTATCTCACGACAACTGTGGTGGGGACACCAAATTCCTGTTTTCTACTGCGATGACTGTGGTCACGAATGGGCAAGTGAACAAGAGAGTGAGCACGAATGCCCTACATGTAAAAGCAAAAACATTCATCAAGACCCTGATGTCCTCGATACATGGTTTAGCTCAGGTCTATGGCCTTTTTCAACGCTGGGTTGGGAAAATGGCGATGCGTTCAAAGGTGAAAAATGGAATGAGAGTGATTTAAAAGACTTTTACCCTAACACTCTATTGATTACAGGGTTTGACATTCTCTTTTTCTGGGTTGCACGCATGATGTTTTCTGGCGAACACACACTAGGCGAGCTTCCCTTTAAAGATATCTATTTGCACGCGCTGGTTAAAGATGAACACGGGCAAAAAATGAGTAAATCTAAAGGCAATGTTATCGACCCACTGGACACCATTAGCGAATACAGTGCCGACACCTTACGCTTTACCTTAGCCATTTTAGCCGTTCAAGGGCGTGATATTAAGCTCAGTGGTGAAAAACTAGAGCAAATCCGTAATTTCACCAACAAACTCTACAACGCATCTCGTTTCTTACTGATGAACGCCAACTCATTTGCAGATTTGGAAACGATTGAAATTAAAACCGCTTTAGGTGCTTACATGAAAAGCCGTTTGGCAGTTGCCATGGAAGAAGTGCGTGGACACTTTAGCGACTACCGCTTTAACGATGCGGCAACCACACTCTACCGCTTCTTATGGGGTGAGTTTTGTGATTGGGGTATTGAGCTTAGCAAAGCCGACAAACCTGCCATCTTAGAGTTGGGTTCTATTTTTAAAGAGGCGATGAAATTGTTGCATCCTTTTATGCCTTTTATCTCAGAATTTCTCTATCAAGAGCTCTCCGATACCACGTTAGAAGAAACAGAATCCATTATGGTAAAGCGCTATCCCTATCATTTAAAACAAGATATTGCCATTGAGCAAACCTTTGAACTGGTTATTGAAGCCATTGTTGGCATACGTCGTGCTAAGGCCAATATTGACCTTGGAAACAAAAAAATCGAACACGCTTACATTAAAGTTGAAAACGCAAGTAGACTTAAAGAAGCAATGAAATACATTAGTTTATTAGCTAAAGTTGAAAATATCGACTTAACTGAGGTTAAAATTGCAAATGCCGCAAGCGATGTTGGAGATAATGTTGAAGTGTTTATTCCTCTTAATGGTGTTGATTTAAGCCCCATTATTGAGCGACTTAACAACCAAAAAATCAAATTAGAAAAAGAGATTCAAAAATTAAGCGGTATGCTTTCAAACGAGCGTTTTGTTGCCAATGCACCCAAAGAGGTCATTGCTGAAAATCAAAAAGGTCTGGATGACGCCAGGGCTAAAATGGAAAAAATTGAAGCAGAACTAAATTCCCTTGCAATCTAACAATCGTTACATGTAAAAAAGGCTTAGCGTTTTGAGCGCTAAGCCTTTTTCTTACGCTTTAGGACGAAAGGGTTTGATAACCTCTTCATGACACGTTAAATACGCCCCCCCAATAAGGTCAATACAATAAGGCACGGCAGGGAAAACAGCATCCAAACACTCACGAATGGATTTAGGTTTTCCAGGCAAGTTGATGATAAGGCTTTTTCCCCTAATACCAGCTACTTGACGTGATAAAATTGCTGTTGGAACATACTTTAGGCTTACTTGACGCATCAGTTCTCCAAATCCGGGCATCATCTTTTCACACACCGCTTCAGTGGCTTCAGGAGTAACATCACGAAGTGCAGGACCTGTACCACCTGTGGTGACAATTAAAGAGCACTCTTGCACATCTGCCATATCTTTGAGCGCTTCTTCAATAAGGCTCTGCTCATCAGGAATCACCTCATACACACGCTCCCACTCAGAGCTTAAGTATGCGCTCAATGTTTCAATAATGGCTTTTCCAGAGAGGTCTTCATACACACCCGCACTCGCACGATCAGAAATGGTTAAAATACCTATTTTTGCTTTCATCCAAACGCTCCTATTTTTTTAAACGAACTTTCACACTCGCTTCATGCGCACCTAATCCTTCAGTACGGGCTAAAAGCGCACATGCCTCGCCTATTTCATCGATGCCTTGTTTGCTCATACTGATGATAGAAGAGCGTTTCAAGAAGTTCTCAACCCCTAACGGTGAGTAAAACTTCGCCGTACCTCCTGTGGGGAGCGTATGATTGGGGCCTGCAATATAATCCCCAATAGGCTCAGGCGTATATGCTCCCATAAAAATAGCCCCAGCATGGCGGATACGAGGCAGTAAGTCAAAGGGGTGAGAAGTAACAATCTCTAAATGCTCAGGTGCAATTTGATTCATCAAATCCACCGCCTCATCCATATCACGGGTGACAATAATTGCACCTCGCTCTTTGATCGAAACTTCTGCAATCGCTTTTCTATCCAGTTTTTCAAGCCATGCATAGACTTCTGTTTTCGTTTTTTCGGCAATCTCTAAAGAAGGGGTAATTAAAATAGAACTTGCCATTTCATCGTGTTCGGCTTGAGAGAGCAAATCAATCGCTAAATGATGCGGGTTTGCGCTTTCATCGGCAAGCACACCGATTTCACTAGGCCCTGCTATCATATCAATATTCACTTCCCCAAAAACCAGTTTTTTAGCCGTAGCAACAAAAATATTGCCAGGACCTGTGATCACATCGACCTTAGGAATACTCTGTGTTCCATATGCCATCGCTGCAATGGCACTAGCACCTCCTACTTTATAGGCTTTTTGAATGCCACACAGATGCATCGCAGCAAGGAGGAGTGGATTGAGTTCATTATTAGGGGCTGGAGTGCACACCACAATCTCTTTTACCCCTGCAACAATAGCAGGAATAGCGTTCATCAAAAGTGAACTCGGATACGCTGCTTTTCCTCCAGGAATATAAAGACCTGCTCTGTCTACAGGGCTTACTTTTTGTCCTAAAACCGTGCCATTATCTTCAAAGTCAAGCCATGACTTTGGCATGAGCTTCTCATGATACGTATATATACGCTGATACGCAAGTTCCAATGCCTCTCTTAGTTTTACATCAAGCGCATCGTAGGCTTTTTTCATTTCATTGGTACACACTTCTAATGCTTCATCATTTTCAACATGCCATTTATCAAATTTTTCAATATGATTCTTTAAAGCACCATTACCCTCCGCTTTGATCTCTGCAATGATGTTTAAAACGATCTTAGAGACATTTTCCATGTCCATATGCCCACGACGTAAAAGTTCATCAAATTGGGCTTTGAAATTTGCTTCATTGGTTTTTAAAAGTAACATTATTTCTCCTCTTCTATCATTACTATCGTTTCATCTCCTGCGATATTTCGCACTTTAAGTCTTTTTGGTCTTGTGTTTGAGCTGACCTTGCCATTCCAAAATTCTTTAGTTTTTTGACCATTTATTGATACAAAACCATTTTTATCTATTTTTATTTCACTATCACTTTGCCATATACCCTCATTATGGGTACAATCAAGACTAATGTATTCAATCAGTTCTAACCCTTCTTTACTGATTTCGATAAAAGAAGTATTTGCACTCAATACTTTTTTAGCATTAAACTCATTTATCTTTTGTTTGAGTTTATCGCTGTAAAAAGAGCGTATCTCTACTTCAAATAAGATACCTTTTTCGTTAAGAGAAAATTCTACACTATCATCGATCACCACAAAATCCAATACCTGTTTAAGGTCTCTTAGTTCAACTTCTATCATCGTTGTGTTATTTTTTTGAATGAACATTTTGATCTCTTTTTCATCTTCAATGTCCACATAATAGACAATTACTTTTTTAATTTCTCCAGCATACGTATCAAACTTGTGCAATTCTCCATTTATAATGGCATTGATAGTTACCGTATCGAGTACTTTTTGCGTGCTATCTTTAAGTTCTGGTACGTAAACAGGCATAGTCCCATGCTTGCTATCGGTGATAACACCAAACCAAAATTCGTTGATTCCCTCAGGTCGTCTGGTATTTAGCCCATCTATGAGAGTAGAGAGTTTATCCATCGTTTGCGTTGGATTGCGAAAGAGATTGATACCATCTTGAACTTCAAGCATTCTAAAATTTGCTCCAACTTCTACGAGTCTATCGCGTGCTGTTTGAATGGAGTTAATGCCAATGTCACAATGAATAAATTTTCGCCCTAAACTATGAGCAACTTTTGCGGTTACTCCACTACCACCAAAAAAATCACACACAACCATACCCTCATTGGATGAAGCTTTGATGATACGCTCTAAAAGAGCTTCTGGTTTTTGGGTAGCATATCCAATGTCTTCACTGTGTATTTTACCTAAATCTGCAATGTCACCCCACCAATCTTCAGGTATTTTACCTTTTGCATCTAACACTTCAAGTATTTCATCAGATGCCTTGCCTGAAAGTGCAGTTTTTCCCCCTGATTTTGTACTTTTTTTAAATCTAACCCTGATTTCATCTCCATTAAAGATTTTAATATTATGTCTTTGATAAAAAAGAATATTATCATGTTTTCTAGGAAAATTATTTTTTTGATTTGTTGGACCTGTATATGCCCAAATAATTTCATTTACAAAATTCTCTTCTCCAAAAATTTCATCCATCAAAATTTTCACATAATGTCCAATATGCCAATCCAAATGCACATAAATACTCGCAGTCTCGCTCATAACTTCTTTGATTGCAATCAGGTTTTCATACATCCAGTTGAGATAATCCTCTTTGTTCCAAATATCGCCATACATCTTCTCTTCAAAGGCAGCTACTTCACTAAAATCTAGTGCTTCTTCTGCTTCTTTAAGCTTTTGAGCTAATTTTGGATTTTTGCGAATATAAACTTTTTTCGCATAGTCAGCCCCACTTGCAAACGGTGGGTCTATGTAGACCAAATCAACTTTGATAGCTTGTTCTTTAAGGTAAGCACACGCAGAGAGGCACTCCCCTCTGATAACCAAATTTTGACTTGCTTCACCTACACTTTCTAGTTCAATGAGTTCATAATATGGTATACCTCGTAAAATTCTATCATGGACTTTATCGTTATCTTTGTAGCTTAGCAGTCTGACACTTCGTGAGATAGTATTTAGTATCGCTTGCCCTTGAACAGGATTTTTTGAGTAAGGGATATATTTGATAGGCATATTAGTTTTCCTTGAAAAAGTCTATTATTTTTTTATCGAGCAAGCTTAAATTTTCATCCATGCTTTTGGAGTCTTCCAAATACAAAAAATCAAACCGTTTGTAACCAAATGCTTCATTGTTTTTAGTTATAAATTCACTGTTAACAAACTCTTTTTTTGCGTTAAACACTTCATCATTGGCATAACCTTTCCCTTTTGTCTCAACAATAAGTACTTTTGAAATGCTATGTTTAGAGTCTCTTTTGAGAATAAGGAAATCGGTCGTATATCTACCGATATACGAGTAAGAAGTTGTCGTTTTTTTATAACATTCAATGACAAATTCACTGAGTCCTCGCTCCCCATTATAGTAAATCTCTAAAGTGTTATTTTTAAAGTTTTCCAAACCAAATGATTTTTCTAAAAATTCTTTTTCCAAACCGCTTTGCTTGAAATCGTAGGGCAAATAGTGAAACGATTTATCTTTATTTTTAGGGGCAATCCCCAAACTTTCACCCAGTATCTTTTGAGCTTCTTCTATGTTTCCCTGCGTTATCAGCTCTATACTTTTGGCTCTTTTTTTCTCTTCAAACGCATGAATAAAATCAGGATTATTATCTGCTTCTAAAATCTGAATTACACCCATAGGTGATGGATAAAGTTTTGCATTTATCTCTATATCTTTGAGATTTTTTGCTATTAAAAGAGCTGCTTCTTTTTTAATGGTTTCGTGGACAGAGTTAAATGCCCTTTTGATACTAAAGCAGAGTGCAATATCGTTGTAGAGTTTTTCCATATCAACCAAAGTATTTAAAAAACCTTTATCAGTAATCTTGGTGTAAATTTTCTGCAACGCTTTTTTGTAATCCCTTATCTGGGTTTGTGAGATCTGCATAAAACTATTTTTTGATAGTGCAAACAAAAAATCTTCAAAAAGGAGTTTTTCATCGTGAATGTTTTCTTTTATTTTCAGGTTTTCATTGATATTTTCAAACGCACCACTGTGGATAAAAACCTTGCTTTTATACGCGTCTATTTGTTTTAAAAGTGTATTTAATTTTTCTTCTGTATTTACACTCTCTTCGGTGTTTACCGTGGTATGCTTTATGCGAAGTTGATAAAAATCAATAGTTGGAAGTTCTAAAACATCCATCCTAGACACTCGCTTAATAAAGTTTTCACCACATGAGCGTGAAAGATTGTTTATCTCTTCAATGGAGCTATTTTGCTCTTTTTGAAGTTGTTCATTTAAAATTTTTGCATTGGCATTATTAAGCCATATCAGGGCTGTATTGTTATTTTTATCGGCTTCTCTTAAGCATCTGCAACTTGTCTGAAGTACCATATTTTTAGGGCTATCACTGCTTCCACTTAAAATAACACTTGTTAAACTTCTGCAATCCCATCCCTCCTTTCCTACTTGTACAAGCAAAACATAGCGTTTTGTACTTTTAGGAGTATCGAGGCTTCTAAATTCCATTTCACTAGATTGAGGGATTTTATAATCTTTGTTACCTTGGTGAAATTTTAAAATCTCATCTTTATCTATGTTAAGCTTTGATACCAAATGTGGATATACAACCTCTTCAAGATCGGCAATAGAGCTACAATAAATAGCACACTTTGCAATACATCCATCTTCATACACTTTTGTTTCATAGAGATTTTGAAAGTCAACGATCGCTTCACTCAAAATAGCTTTTTTTTCTAAATTGGCACTTTTAACCATAGGTATTTTTAAAAACTTTTGTATCGCACTGACGAGTGGATAGTAATAAACCGTGTTCATAATGGTGCTAAATTTAAAAAAGAGATTCTCATCTATAGTAATTTTCTCGCTACTCTTAAGGTAAGGTGTTCCACTAAACCCTAAAACCGTTGTGATATTTCCTTGGGCATTCCACCATGAGACCACTTGACGAAGTTTTATATCATCCGATGCAGCATGATGAACTTCATCAATAAAAATAGAAAGTTTTGGAATGAGTGCTAGTTTTTGTTTTAATTCATTTTCCACAATTTCTTCTGTTTCAAAAAATCCATTTGATCTACTGTCCAAAATAACTTTTTCGGCATTAACTACAAATATTTGACCAAAAGGATTTGGCAAAATACTATTGACTTTGGCAGCATTGGGGTTGTTTGCAAGATTTGATTTTTTAGCAGTTTTGGGAACATCTAAAATATCAAAGTTAAGTAATTTTTTGATTTTGTCAGCTTGTACTTTTGGCAAAACCCAACTTCCATCAAAATGAGCAATGGAGCGAAGCGATGGAGCAATAGAATTTTTGAGTCCTGATGGAATAAGTATCAAGAAATTGTGAGCAAAGCTCTTATTTTCTGGCTCTAAAAGTGCAAAATAGAGATCAAGATAAATGAAAGATGCCATAAGATAAGTTTTACCTGCCCCCATAGGAAGAGAAAGTAAATAATCACTATAATTCACATCGTAAAACATTTTTTTCACAATAGCTTCGTAATCTTCGACTTTATTTTCATCTATCATTTTTGCTAAAGCGGGGAGTTGCTGTTTTGCAAAGTTATAAAGAGCAAGTTTTACTATCTCTTGTTTTTCATAAAAGTATTGCTCTACGGTACTTAAAGAAGTATAATCAATAAAAAAACCCTCACAAAAAAGTTGCCATAAAGGTTTATTCTCACCCTTAATTTTGAGATAAAGATAAATTTCAATCGCTTCTAATTGAGCATCTCTAAGCGCTTTTTTTTCGTGCACATACGTAATTAAATCTTTTACAGTGCATTCGCTAGAATAAAGCCATAAATTTTTGAGGGATTTTAAAGTTTCATAAATCATTTTTTCTCCACTAAAAGTGCTTTATTATAGTTTTTTTTCGCTTATAGCGTTCTTCCATTGAGCTATTACCCAAAATTCCACCTTGATGAATATACACAGGCGTTCCTTTTAATTGCGGAAGATGCTCTAGCAGTGCAGTCCAGCCTACGGGGTCATACACAAGATCAAACTCAACACTCATCTCACCTTTGAGACGTTGCCACAATACATAAAATTCTACATATAATTTTCCATAATGATACTTTTGTTTTGTCTCTAAAATGGTTGGATAATGCCCAAAATGTGGCGCAACCATCTCCCACTGCTTTTGCAAATAAGCACTATCTCCCACGGTTGGACACGTATAAACGGGGAAAGGAAGATGCTTTTGCAAAAAAAGTGCGGTAGTACCCGTTCCAGAAGGCAAAAAAACATAAGGATCACACAGTCCATCTGTTTTTACATCAATCATCAATTCCTCAGCTAAGCGTTTAACGCCCTCTTCTGCTTCAACTTGCCTACCACCCTCTTCTACCTGTAAACTCTTCTCATCGAGCCATTTTAGTACCTCTTCTTCGCGACTAGAAGACTCTACGATCTTCATACCATTTTGAAGTGCTGCCTTATAATTTCCTATAGGATTTTCTTTGAGAAAATGGGGAATATGGTCGCATACGTAAATAAACTCCCACCCTTTCAGACGCGCTAAAATGGAGAGTGAGTACATCGCATTGGATTGATTGGAACCTGAGCTTACCACACGTTTGATATGTGGAAAATCATGCGTTAAAAAATAGTGAAATTTACGTGCTTTATTGCCTGCAAAATCTTTATCGAGAAGGTCATCACGTTTAAGATAAAAAAGCTGGTTTTGAAAGGTTCCCTTTTCAAAAGGGGATGGAGGAAAAAGCATTTAGCTATAAAAAGAAGAAAGCCCTATTTTAGGGCTTTCCATAATTAACAACGGTTTAAACAATTCAGATCTTCAAAGGCTTTTAAAAGACGACTTTTAACGGTCTCTTCACCAGAACGAAGCCACTTACGTGGATCATAATATTTTTTATTGGGCTTATCTTCACCCTCTGGGTTACCAATTTGTCCTTGAAGGTAAGCAGAGTATTTTTCAACATACCCTTTTGTACCTTCCCAAAATGCCCACTGTGTATCGGTGTCAATGTTCATTTTAATAACACCATAACTTACTGCTTCACGAATATCAGCGAGTTCACTGCCACTACCACCATGAAAAACAAAATTGACAGGTTTCTCAGCGGTTTTAAATTTTTCCTCAATGTATTTTTGAGAATTATCTAAAATTTTTGGCGTTAAATGCACATTACCTGGCTTATAAACTCCATGCACGTTGCCAAAAGAAGCTGCAATTGTAAAATTTGGACTCACTTTCATAAGCTCTTCATACGCATATGCAACATCTTGAGGTTGGGTATACAATGCAGAATTATCCATGTGCGAATTGTCCACACCATCTTCTTCGCCACCGGTGCATCCCAGTTCTATCTCTAAGGTCATCCCCATTTTGCTCATTCTCTTAAGGTAGGCAACACACGTTTGAACATTCTCCACCAAAGACTCTTCTGAAAGATCAAGCATGTGAGAACTAAAAAGAGGTTTACCTGTTTTTGCAAAATGCGCTTCACTCGCATCTAAGAGTCCATCAATCCACGGTAACAACTTACGTGCTGCATGATCTGTATGTAAAATAACTGCAACGCCATAAGCCTCTGCTACAGTATGGACATGCAATGCCCCACTGATAGCACCTAAAATACCCGCTTGAAGTCCACTAACCCCTTTACCTGCATAAAACTCTGCACCACCATTTGAAAATTGAACAATAACCGGGGAATTAGCAACTTTTGCTGCTTCTAAAGCTGCATTAATAGAGTTCGTTCCTACAACATTAACTGCAGGAATCGCATAATGATTTGCCTTTGCAATAGCAAAGATCTTCGCAACATCATCCCCTGTAACCACACCTGCTTTTACACAATCAAGAATTTTTGCATTTAACATCGAAAACACTCCTACTATTTAATAGTTACTTTTGCACCCTGACGTAATTTTTGAGCTTTTGTGGCAACTTCAACACGGAATTTTTCCATTTTTAAACCATTTTCAATTTGTGGCTTAACCATCTCAAACGATGCTTTTTCAGCCACTTTAGTATCTTCTACTAAAATAACATGGTAGCCAAATTGAGTTTGAACAGGTGTTTTGGTATATTCACCTTTTTTAAGTGCAAACGCTGCATCTGCAAAAGGTTTAACCATTTGATTGGCTGCAAACCAACCTAAATCACCACCACCTTGACCGCTCGGTCCTGTTGATTTTGTGGTTGCTAATTCAACAAATTTATCATTGAGTTTTTGACCGCTTAATCCACTAAGCTCTTTAATTGCAGCTTTTGCTTCTTCTTCGCTTTTCACTAAAATATGGCGTGCTTTAACCGTTGCTGGTTGCATAAATTTATCCGCATTTTTGTCATAGTAATCTTTAACTTCTTTCGCATCTACTTTAACATTGTTATAAATCTTTTTCATCCAAAGCTCTAAAGAAAGATCCTCTTTAATACGCTTAAGCGCATCGGTATACTCTTTGTCTTTTTCAACGCCACTTTTAAGTGCTTCTTTCGTTAAAAGTTTACGCTCAACTGCTTGCTCAACAATTTTTTGTTTTGCATCAGCGGGAAGACTCTCAAATTTTGCCCCTTGCATCGCTCGCATAAGCACAGCAATATCTTGATCGGTTACATCTTCACCATTAACAGTTGCATAAACTGCTGCATTTAAACTCATTCCAAGTACCGCAGACGCAATACCACTTAAAATAACTTTTTTCACTCAAATCCTTTGTTGAAATAATTTTTGAATTGTATCTAAAATGATATTACGATTTCTTAAACAATGTCTTAATTTCAAGGATTATCGGTATAATTTTTTCTAAATGAAGCAAGGCTAACCAATGAAAAAAGCAAGCAAAGTAGAAAGTGTTGCCATTAAAGCTCTTTTTTTAGAGCATTATCCCAAAGCTGTGACAGAACTTCACTATAAAAATTTGTACGAATTACTCGTCTGTGTGATGCTTTCAGCCCAATGTACCGATAAGCGTGTAAACCTCATCACCCCTACTTTGTTTGAACGCTACCCCACGGCTCATGCCCTAGCCAATGCCGACCTTGATGACATCAAATCGTTTATCAATTCCTGTTCTTTTTTTAACAATAAAGCGCTCAATCTTCTAAAAATGGCACAAAAAGTGGTCGAAAAATATAATGGAGAAATTCCTTTAGATGAGAAAAAGCTCATAGAACTTGCAGGTGTTGGGCAAAAGACAGCCCATGTAGTCATGATAGAATATGCCAACGCTAATCTTATGGCAGTTGACACACACGTTTTTCGTGTCGCACACCGCTTAGGTCTTAGCAGTGCAAAAACAGCCATTAAAACAGAAGAAGATTTGACTAAACTTTTCAAAGACGATTTAGCCACGCTTCATCAAGCGATGGTGCTTTTTGGTAGATACACCTGTAAAGCCATCCATCCCTTGTGTGAAAATTGTTTTTTACAACCTTATTGCAAAACAACACAAAGCTTTAAAGTATAAATCTTTTACCCCGTTACGGTATCAATCCACTTGATAGAACATCCCTGAGAGGGGTGTTGAATTTTGGGTGCTTCTTGTTTACTAAACAAAAGGGTGATAGCTTCTCGTAACTCTTCTTCTTTAACACTACTCTCATCTCTCCAATTATCATCCAATCTACCATGATAATAGAGCTTTTCTTCGCTATCAAATAAAAACAAATCAGGTGTACACACCGCACCCAAACTTTTAGAAACGGTTTGTGCTTCATCAATGAGATAAGGATATTCGATACCTAGCTTTTCAATTTTATCCAACATATGCGCAGGAGAATCTTCAGGATAATTGGGATGAATATTGGGATTAATCGCAACAGTGGCAATATCAAGCTTTTTAGCAAATTCTGAGAGTGCATTTAACCGCTTCCAAATAGCATTGGCATAGGGGCAATGATTACACATAATCGCAATTAAAAAACCACCCTTGCCATAAAGCTCTTTGCTTGAGTAACGTTTACCATTAGGATCTTCTAATTCAAAATGCTCTAGTTTTGTACCCATCGGTAATGAAAGAGATTGTATTAAC
>RZYK01000225.1 GCA_009930355.1 Campylobacterota bacterium
TGCCGTTGTTATTGGCGAGGGTGGAAGTGGTGGCGCTTTAGCTATTGGTGTGAGTGATAGAGTGGCTATGATGCGTTACTCTGTCTTTTCCGTTATTTCTCCAGAGGGTTGTGCGGCTATTTTATGGAATGACCCAAGTAAGCAGGAAAATGCAACAAAAGCGATGAAAATTACCTCAGAGGATCTTTATCAACTCAAATTGATTGATGCGATTATTGATGAGCCTTTGGTGGGTGCGCATCGTGACAAAGAGAGTGCGGCTAAAGCCTTAGGCGATTATTTTTTAAAATCTTTAGAAGAACTCGATATGCTGAGTGATGAAGAGCGTATGGATAAACGCTATGTTCGCATCACCTCTATTGGAGCTTACGAAGAGCGCTAAAAGTAGATTTTTAGCGTTTCTTTCCTCTCTTTTTTTTCTCTCATATTACAATTAAACACAAAGCGGATTTTTACACAGAAAAAAGAAGGCCGTTTTACTTCCATTACAGAAATAAAATGGCTTTACATGTAAAGAAGTTCTTAGTGAACTTCTCTCCAGATTTTAACTTTCCATAAATAAGCAAGTAGTGTAAAGATAACCATAAAACCAATGAGTTTATAGCCTAAATCTTCACGCTCAGCTTTTTTACGATCCCCCACTTTTTCCATGTAATTAATGACTTGCGCTTCAGCCTTTTGTGTCAATCCTACACGAGGCATAGATGTACCTGGAAGCTGTTTTTGTGGATCATTAATAAAGGTATGAAGATACTCTTTACTTTTGGCACGAATCATAATAGACAAATCAGGAGGCAATGTTCCCATATAAGCACTCAAGGCTGTTTTGTCACTTGGGCTTAAGAGTTTGTCGTATTTCATATCATGACATCTCTGACACGCATCAACATAGACTTGTTTATCATCAATCTCTTTAGGTGCAATGCTTTGAAGATACGCCACAATGTCTGCCACTTCTTGATCTATATCCCCACCAGTACCATAAAATGAAATCATTGGATGAGGACGTGTTTCATTAAATTTATGCTCTACTTTGAGTGCTTTGGTTGGATTTTTAATCAATTCTACTAAATAATTTTTATCATAAATAGCACCTGCTGTACTTAAATCAGGTGGAACGACTCCAAACGAAGCAGACGCTCCTGCATCATCCATTGGAGCAGGCATACCTGCAACGTTAAGTGAGTGACAGCCTGTACAGCCTGCATTTATAAACGTTTCAGCTCCTTTGGTTGCATCACCCATTTTACCTGAAGCGCCTAAATCTTTAAAGGTATAATCTGCAGGCGCAACATGAGGATGCATTTGTGAGTGAGCAAATGGCTCAACACCCCAATAAACAACAGCGGTGAAAAAAATCACAACTGCTAAGATTTTTAATTCTCTCATTTACAACCTCCCTGACATTTTGCTTCCATTTTAGTAATGATTGGCAGGGCAACAAAGAGTAAAATAAAGCTTAATGCCGCAAAGAAACCTACCCAAGCATTAGCCCCTGTTGGAGGTAATTTTCCATAAACCGTGAGCACAATCATATCAATCAATAATAACCAGAACCAGACAAAAAAAGCAGGACGTTTGTGTGCAGGTGCAACATGGTCTGTATTTCTATCAAGAAATGGAAGAATCATAAAAATAACATTGGCAAAACCAAATGCAGCTAAACCAATATCCATAGCCGCAATACCACCAATGTCAAAGAAGAAGCCACGTAACACTTCATAACTCCACAAGAAGTACCACTCAGGGTAGATATGTGCAGGTGTTTTCATTGTATTGGCTGGTTCAAAGTTAATAGGATCCATCGCAAAATCGTAGTGGTAGCAGACGAGGTAAAAGAAAATCGTCATGGCAACACCGACAACAAAGAAATCTTTAGAGAGGAATACTGGCCAAAATGGAACCACTTTAGATTCAGCTTTTTTACCTTCTAAATATTTTTTAGCTTCCACATCAAAATCAAGTGCTTCTGATTCTTGATTATTAACGTGAGGAAAACGTAAAGAGTAGAAGTGAATCGCAATCACTAAAATAATCGCCAATGGCAATAAAAGCACGTGCAGCATAAAGAAACGTGTTAAAGTGGCATCAGCAACTAAAAAGTCACCTCGAATCCAAATAACCAGTGCTTCGCCAATAAAAGGAATACCGCCAAAAAGATTGGTAATAACCTGTGCTGCCCAGTAGCTCATTTGTCCCCATGGAAGCATGTACCCACTAAAGGCTTCTGCGGAGAAGAGACCAAAAAGAGCCATACCTGTAAGCCAAATCATCTCACGCCCTTTTTTGTAAGAACCGTAATAGATACCTGTAAACATATGGATGTAAATCACAAGGAAAATAGCAGAGGCTGCTACACCGTGTATATGTCTCCATAGCCAGCCGTACTCCACTTCTTGCATAATCGTGTAATTTACACTATCAAAGGCAAGGTTAATGTCTGGTTTGTAGTACATTAAAAGAAAAATACCCGAAACAATCAGGATTTTAAACAGTACAACCAACACAACACCCATTGCCCAAAGAAAGTTGATATTTTTTGGAATCCAATACTCTGTCATCATTACACGCATAAACGCTTTAACCGCTAAACGCTGATCGAGCCAGTCCATAAGCCCATCTGCTTTTCTAATCTCTGCCATGACTGCCTCCTTTATGCTTTTTTAGCGGTTAATTTTTTATATTCTGGTCCTTCTTCACCGAGAACGAGCTTCTCGCCATCGATTTTAAAAGGAGGAATATCCATAGGACGGGGTGGTGGTCCAAATGTGTTGACACCGCTAGCATCAAAGACGCCACCGTGACAGGCACATAGAAACTCTTTTTTGGAAGGAACCCATGTTGGGATACATCCTAAGTGGGTACAAAGACCAATAATTACCGTATAGTTTTTGTCTCCAGCCACTACATCACGATTCTCATTTTTTTTCATCTCTGCTGTTTTTTTCAAAATGAAGATAGGTTTTCCTCTCCATTGAAGTGTTTTAAGCTCTCCCTCTTGCATCGGTGAGAGGTCTACTGTAATAAATCCAGCAGACTGTACGCTGGGAAGTGGATCCCATGTTTTTTTCATAGCCCCTAGTGCTATGACTCCGCCGACAGCCGTGACACCGCCCAATGCCATGCCAATAAAATCGCGTCTGTTTTGTTCAACAGCCATCCCTTATTCCTTTCGTGTAGATTAATTTGTGACAATTTTATCGCATAAAATATTAAGAATCTATGATGTGTGTCATTATCTATTTGTTACAATTTTATTTTTTATTAAAAATCTTAATATATACATGTAAAAT
>RZYK01000226.1 GCA_009930355.1 Campylobacterota bacterium
TTTATTTTGGGTATTAAAGAGGAAAAAAAGCTTTATATTGAAACGCTAGGTTGTGCGATGAATGTGCGTGATTCTGAGCACATTATTGCAGAACTTGGCAATAAAGAAAACTATGTATTAACAAATAACTTGCAAGAGGCTGATCTTATTTTGGTTAATACGTGTAGTGTACGTGAAAAACCTGTGAGTAAACTTTTTTCAGAGATTGGTAAATATAATCTTCAAAAAAAAGAGGGCGCAAAAATAGGTGTCTGCGGATGTACGGCAAGTCACTTGGGAAAAGAAATTTTTAGACGTGCGCCTTATGTTAGTTTTGTTGTTGGTGCACGTAATGTTTCTAAAATTTCCACAGCGGTGAACACAGACAAATTTTTAAGCGTTGACATTGACTATGATGAGAGCGATTATGCATTTGGCGAATATCGCAATAATCTCTACAAAGCTTATGTAAATATTTCCATCGGCTGCGATAAGCAGTGTACGTACTGCATTGTTCCACACACCAGAGGTGATGAGATTTCTATTCCTGCAGATTTGATTATTCAAGAAGCACAAAAAGCGGCGCAAAAAGGTGCTAAAGAGATTTTTTTACTGGGGCAAAATGTTAATAACTATGGTAAACGTTTTAGTTCCAGTAGCCATGAAAAAATGGATTTTTCAGATTTGCTCAACCGTGTCAGTGAAATTGAAGAAGTAGAGCGTATTCGATTTACCTCGCCGCATCCTTTGCATATGGATGACAAATTTTTAGAGACATTTGCAAAGAATCCTAAAGTGTGTAAATCTATGCATATGCCCCTTCAAAGTGGTTCAACCCATATTTTAACGCAAATGAAGAGGGGCTACAGCAAAGAGTGGTTTTTAAATCGAGCGTTAAAGTTAAAAGAAATGATACCTCATGTTTCTATTAGTACAGATATTATTGTCGGTTTTCCTGGTGAGAGTGAAGCTGATTTTGAAGATACACTAGATGTAATGAGGCAAGTAAAATTTGAGCAAATTTTTGCATTTAAATATTCTCCTCGTCCTTTAACCAAAGCAGCTGAATTTACCAATCAAATAGATACCGAAGTAGCAGCTGAACGCTTAGAGCGTCTTCAAAGCCTTCAAGATACTATTTTAGATGAAATTGCTGAAAGTAAAAGAGATAAGGTTTATGCCGTTTATATCGATGAACTTCGTAACAGTGGCTTTTTAGCAGGACGAACTGACAATAACGCATTGGTTCAAATTAAAGGTGATGAAAATTTATTAGGTCAAACTGTTGATATTAAAATCACTAATCCCAAACGACTCTCTTTGTATGGCGAAATTGTTCTCTAAAACATTGAAGCGCAGGCTTTTAGTATGGTTGGTTCCGCCGTTTATTTATCTTGTTATAAAGCTTCTGTTCTTTACATGTAAAAAAAGATTTCATTTTTCTATCAATGGTTCTCATGCGCCGAGCATTTATGCTATTTGGCATGGAGAACTTTTAATGGCAGCTATGGCATATACATCTTATTCAAAGCGTGTCAGTATTGATACGATTGTAAGTAATCATTTTGATGGTGAATTGGTGGCTAAACTGATGCAGATTTTTGGGGGCGGAACCATTCGGGGGAGTTCTTCCAAAGGGGGTGTCTCGGCACTGCGTCAAGCACTTAAAGCACTTCAAAATGGACGTGATATCGGCATTACGCCTGATGGTCCTCGTGGACCTAGACACAGTGTGGCAGATGGTGCTGCTGCATTGGCTCGGATTAAACGTGTTCCTATTATTACAATGCATTGTGAGCCATCTTCTTCTTGGAAAATGAAGAGTTGGGATCATTTCTGTATTCCAAAACCTTTTTCTACCTTAGACTTTTATTACAGTGATCCTTTTTATGTACATGAGCTCTCTTTGGATGAGGCCAAAGCTTTGATACAAAAAGAACTGTTAAAACACAATCGTGAATTATCCTAATGAAAATGGTACTATTCTTGCTTCATATTTTACGAAACTTAAGCAAGAATAGTCTAATATATATTAAAATTCAAATTAACACAAGAGTAATGCAGTGAACAAAGAGAGAGTCGTATGGGCATAAGAGAGCTCCTTCAAAAAAAATTTAAAAATCTTTTTGTCTCTATTGTATTGCATGAAACAGACTGTTTATTGTATTGTAAAGTCTTAAAAAATAATAGGATTGAAAAGAGCTTTAGCAAAACATTTCCTCTCACCCCTCCTGTTGATGCACTCGATAAAGCCATCGAAAATTATTTGGTTGAACTTCAAGATGAATATCAGTTTGTGTATGTTGCTTATTTACTTGGAACATTAGGACAAGGTGCTATTGAAGGTACTTCAAGTGCTAGTTTTTCTAAACATCATGTTGATATGCAAAGTGTTCATCATATTACATTGGCAAAGCAGTGGTCAGCCTATGCTTCTTATATTGAAATTAAATGGGCAAAAAATCTTTTTTCTGACGTTGGGTTAGATCTTATCTATTCTCCTTTTGTTATTTTAAATGCATGTATTGTCAATGAAAAAGTGCGTTCGAAACCAACCTGTTATATTTTGAATTGCCACGATTTTTTTATTATGGGTGTTTTTGAGGGGCAACAGCTTTATTTTGGTGCTTTTTTTAAAACTCAAAGTGATACTTCTTTTGCACATACAGAAGATATTGATGATTGGGAACATGAGCAAGAAGAGGAGAGTATTATCTCCAAAGAAGAGCTACCTGAATTAAATACACAAACAAAAGAAAGAGAAGAAGAAATAGACGAACTCAATGAATTTGAAGAGCTTGGAGAATTGAGAGAATTAGATGATATTGATGCTTTATCGGGTGAAAACACCTTCTCAGATGTCAATACACACACGCTTGGTTATTTTAATGGGGAAGACGCTTTAAAAGAGGAAGATATTAGCTTAGAGCTATATGGTCGTGATTTGTTGGTATATAAATATTTAAAATCTGCCTTAGAAGAGTATTATCATAATCCTTTATATACCAGCCAATTTATTGAAGATATTGTTATTTTTGATGGGTATGAAATTAGCTCTGATTTAATTCATCAAATAGAAGATGAATTAATGATGCGTGTTGAAGTTCATAAAGTTGATATAGGTGAACGTATCTGTGATATTGCAATTGAAGAGGTTTTTGGATGAGAAGTTTTATTGCCCCTCGCCCAAAACCCTTTTTATCGCTTTTTAGTAAAATGTGGATTGTTTTTATTGCTCTTATGTCTTTGTTTATGTTGATGTTTAATTTTTATATTGTTTTTGAGATGCGTTCATTTAA
>RZYK01000227.1 GCA_009930355.1 Campylobacterota bacterium
GCAAATGAACCAATGCCTCCAATGACATTTTTATCAAAGGTAGATTTTACAAGGGGTTTAATATTTTCGACAAATTGGTTTCCTGCGTCTATATCGACACCAGCGTCTTTGTAGCTGACTGTACTCATGCATAAGCCTTTAGAGGGATTGTTTAATTGATTTTAACAAAAGTATGTTAAAATCGTTATAAAATACAACGCAAGGCAGTCTAATTACTATGGCGTATGAACACGCAATTGTCCTTACTGGTAGCATTGGAACGGGTAAAAGTACGGTTTCAAAAATGTTGCAAGAACGTGGGTTTGAACTGATTGATGCCGACACCATTGCAAAAGAGATTTTACCTTTACATGTAAAAGAGGTGAGAACACTTTTTGGTGAGGGTGTGATTGTTGATGAAACTATCGATAGAAAAGCCTTGGGTGCGATTATTTTTAACGATAAAAACGAGCGAGAGAAGCTAAATGCCTTAATGCGCCCTCTTATTCGAGAAGAGATTTTAAAGCGCTCTGAAGTGCTTGAGCAAAAAGGAAAGCCTTACATCATTGACATTCCCCTCTATTATGAGAGTGAGGGGTATGATTGTAAGGTGGTGGTTGTAGTCTATGCGCCTGTTGAGGTGCAACGCAAGCGTTTGATGCTAAGAGAGAATTTCACCAAAGAAGAGGCGCAAAAGAGGATTGATGCGCAAATTAGCATTGAAGAGAAGAAAATCTTAGCCGATTTTCTCATTAATAACTCGTTTGACAGAGCATTTTTACAGAGCGAGATTGAAAAATTTATACACTATGTACGGGGAAGATATGCAGATTGCAAAATATAACGCTAGTGGGAACGACTTTGTTATTTTTCACACTTTTTGTGAGCTAGATAGAAGCAAACTGGCTCAAGAAGTATGCCACAGGCAAAAAGGTGTGGGTGCGGATGGCTTGATTGTCCTTTTGCCACACAGTGAATATGATTTTAAATGGCAGTTTTACAACAGTGATGGTTCAGAGGCTTCCATGTGCGGCAATGGCACAAGAGCCTGTGCGCATTATGCTTATACACAAGGATTAGCACTGAAACAGATGCGTTTTTTAACAGGTGCAGGAGTAATACAATCAGAGGTCATGGGCAGTGTTGTAGAGACGGAACTAACGACCCCTAAAGTTTTGAGTGAATCTTTTGAAGAAAATGGGTTAACCTGGCATTTTTGTGATACAGGTGTACCTCATTTGGTGACATTTGTGGAAGATGTCGCTTTGTTTGATAAAACCATAGCCCGTCAAATGCGATACAAATACAATGCCAATGTCAATTATGCCATGCTCGAAGAAAACGTTTTACATGTAAGAACGTATGAACGGGGTGTTGAAGATGAAACTTTAGCATGCGGAACAGGTATGGCAGCCTGTTTTTACAGTGCGTATCGTCAAAAACGTGTGGGCAAAAATGCGAAGGTGTATCCAAGGAGTGGCGAAGAGCTTTTTATGCGCATAGCAGATCAAACACTTTTCTTCAAGGGAGAGGTGCAGAAGGTCTTTGAAACGGTGTGGGAACACTAACCTCGTGAGGTTCTTCTCTACATTACTTATCGCCTCTTGTGTATTTTGTGCAAGCCACATATACGCAGGAGGTTTCTCTACAGAATATTACCAAATAGAAGACAGCACACAACAAAAAGAGGAATTTATTCGCCAAATGAAAAGTTTGGTAGATAAAGGCAATGATGATATTCGTAAAGATCGAGAGTTTATACGAGACTTTTTTGCCAAAGCTATGCCTGATGCATTTCGTGGATTAAATTATAAAAATGTTGGGTATTTGATTTCGCTTAGAAATAAATATGGTGTTGAAAATTTATTTGATAGAGATGAGTATTATAAGCGTATTGATGTAATCCCTACATCCTTGGCGCTTGCACAAGCGGCGCTTGAGAGTGGATGGGGGAAGAGTCGGTTTGCCAGAGAAGCTAATAATCTTTTTGGTCACTGGACCTATTCGGGTGTGGGATTAATGCCACAAAATAGGGCCATTGGTAAAACACATATGATTCGTATCTTTGGAACACTTCAAAAATCAGTAAACTCTTATATGCTAAATCTTAATACCAATGAAGCATATACTCTTTTTCGAGAAAAACGCTACAAAGCACGAGAGGGTGAGAAAAAATTTGGAGGAATGGAAGCTGCTTCAACAATGATTAATTATTCTGAACGAAAAGAAGAGTATATTAAAATGCTTAAAGAGATGATTATTCAAAACAATCTTCTTCTTTACGATGTGTAAATTAGAAGTTTGCTTCTTTCATTAATTCTGCTTGGTAATGTGTAATGATAGGATCAATAAGCTCATCATAAAGTCCGCCTTCCATAATCGCATCTAAACGGTAAAGGGTTAATCCTACTCGGTGATCTGTCATACGGTTTTGTGGGTAGTTGTAAGTACGAATACGTGCACTTCGATCCCCTGAACCTACTTGCTGTTTTCGAGCTTCACTCTCTTTGGCATTACGTTCTTGCATCTGCATATCATAGAGTTTCGCTTTGAGTACTTTCATTGCAGCATCTTTATTTTTGTGCTGTGATTTGCCATCTTGATTGACAACGACTAGACCTGTGGGTAAGTGTGTAATACGCACCGCACTGTCTGTGGTATTAACCGATTGTCCACCGTTTCCAGAAGAACGCATAACATCAATTTTTAAATCTTTTTCTGCAATGTCAATTTCAACATCATCGACTTCAGGCATAACAGCAACCGTAACGGCTGAGGTATGTACCCTGCCCTGAGATTCAGTTAAAGGAACACGTTGTACACGGTGAACACCACCTTCATACTTAAGACGTGAAAAAGCTCCTTGCCCTTTAATTAAAGCAATAACCTCTTTATAGCCATTTAAAACACCCTCACTCAAAGAAACCACTTCAACTTTCCATCCACGATTTTCTGCATACCGTAAATAGGATTTAAAAAGATCCGCTGCAAAAATAGCTGCTTCATCACCACCTGTGCCTGCCCGAATTTCTAAAAATATATTGCGATCATCGTTGGGGTCTGTTGGTAAGAGAAGTAGTTTTATCTCTTCTTCAAGTGTTTCTTTTTGCAATTCAAGTGTTTTAAGTTCTTCTTTTGCAAGTTCACCTAACTCTTCATCGTCTAAAAGAAGTCTGTTTTCTTCAATTTGATCCAATGTTGAAAGATACTCAAGCGTCTTTTCTTTAATGGCTTCTAAATTTGAATGCTCTTTAGAAAGGGCTGTCATTTTTT
>RZYK01000228.1 GCA_009930355.1 Campylobacterota bacterium
AGATATGAAATTTTCACCCTATTTAGCGCTTGAAGCCAGTGCGGGAAGTGGTAAGACTTTTGCCTTAAGTGTGCGTTATCTCTCCTTATTGTTTATGGGTGCTCATCCTCAAAAAATTGTTGCCCTTACGTTTACAAATAAATCGGCTTCGGAGATGAAAACACGTATTTTTGAGACTTTAAAACATTTGGAAAGTAAAGATGAGCTAGATGCCATTGCTCTGCAAACGGGCAAAAGCAAAGAAATGTTGCTTCACGAAAAAGAGCGTGTGCTTCAAACACTTTTAGAATCAGAGATTAAAATCTCAACGCTAGACTCTTTTTTTGCACTTATTTTACGCCATTTTGCACTTTATGTAGGCTTGCAACCTGATTTTAAAATCGGACAAGATATGCGAGATGAAGCCCTAGTAGAGCGTTTTATTGCACAGTGCAAACGCCATAATTTGTATCGCTCTTTGATTACGTTTAGCATCAATGAAGATAAAAAATTAGGCGATATTTTCTCTTTGTTAAACATGCTTTATCAGAAAAAATCAGAGCTCAATATCAGTAGTTTTAAAGAGGCAAAGTACCCTTCTTTAGAGCCTTGTTTAGAACTTTTAGGGCGCATACGTGAGCATTTTGAACGCAATGGGCTTTTGGAGCGTGGCATGGCAACACTGAGGGCACAAACACTACGTGAACTGTTGGCAAAGAAATATTTGGCAAAAGAAGATTTTGGCTATTGGGATTATAAAAAATATGCCAATGAAGAGGTAAATGCGCTTTTAGATGAATTGAAAATGGCACTGAATACGCATGTCAATGCAAAAGAGGCGTACTTTTTAGGAGAACTTGGAAAACTTTTTAGTGTTTATGATGAGAGTCTTAGAGGATTAATGAAAGAGTATGGAGAACTTGCTTTTGATGATGTGACCAATTTGCTTTATAGTTTGTTGCGTGAAGAGATTAGCAAAGCATTTCTCTATTTTCGTTTGGATGGAGCGATAGAACATCTTTTGATTGATGAGTTTCAAGACACCAGTATTGTACAGTATCAAATTTTGTTGCCTATTATTGAAGAAATACGAGCAGGAGAGGGTGTTAAAGCGTTTAAAACACTCTTTTTTGTTGGCGATGTGAAGCAGTCGATTTACCGTTTTCGAGGAGGAGCGAAAGAACTTTTTGGGTACGCTAAAAAGGCTTTGCATTTAGATGTGGATTCTTTGGATACGAATTATCGAAGTACGTATGAGGTAGTACAGTTTGTTAATGAAATTTTTACAGGAAAAATAAAAGGGTATGAACCTCAAAAAGTAGCCAAAGAAGAAAAAACAGGGTATATCAATGTGCGAATGAGCGAGGAAATTGAATCCTTAGTGTTGGAAGCGATTGGTGTGCTGCTTAAAGAGGGTGTTAAGCCAAAAGAAATCGCGCTTTTGGTACATACCAATAAAGATGCACAACTCTTTAAAGCGTTGATACAAGAGCATTTTCCTTTTTTACATGTAAGATTGGAAGCCACGCTGAAACTTATTGAGGTACGTTCTATTAAAGCGGTTATTTCATTGCTAAAATACCTTTATTTTGGTGATGAACTGTATCGAGCGCAATTTTTTGTTTTATGTTCTCAATCGTGGGATACGCCTCTTCATCGAACTCTTTGGAATATTCATGAAACGCCTTTAATGTTGGTGGAGAAAATAATTCGTCATTTCGGATTGTTTGATGGCAGCAGTGACTGGTTCGCTTTCTTAGAGGTAGCAAGAAGGTACGATGAAATTGAGAGTTTTTTATTTGCTTTAGAGACGCTCAGTGATGAAGCTAAAAGTGAAGATACGGAGGGATTGCGTGTACTTACGGTTCATAAATCCAAAGGATTAGAGTTTGAACATGTCATTTTGTGTGATAAATTAGGGCGGGATAATAACCGAAGTGATACCTTGTTGTTGAGTTATGATGAAGTCGATATTCAAGGGATTTATCTCACGATGGGAGGCAGAGAAGCGGTGGATACGCTTTATGCCAAAGCCAAAGAGAAAGAGGTGTTGTTGAGTGATGAAGATAGACTCAATGCCCTTTATGTTGCTTTTACAAGAGCAAAACGTTCATTATTTATTTGTGCAAAGAAAGAAAACAGTACGTTTGAAATGCTTAATCTTACTCCTTTAAAGCGAGGTATGTTAACCCTCTCAAAAAATGAGTCTATCGTAGCGCAAAATGAAATGGCACTTTTTATGCCACAACGCTATGGCTCTCAAGAGGTGAGTAAAATAGAAGAAGAGACGAGTGAAGCGGACGTAAGTTCTATGACATTTGGTATAGCACAGCACTATTTATTAGAGATGTGGGATGGTTTTGAAGAGCAGACACTTGGGCGTGCTTATCTTGCCGTGTGCAATCGCTTTGCGCCTCTTTTGGATGAAACAGCGCTCCATGCTCTTTATCAACGCGCTGAACACCTTCTTACATGTAAAGAGTTTTTAGCGCTTCTTAAGGGAGCAAAAATTTATAAAGAACAGCCTTTAATGTACCAAAAAGAGCGCAAGCAAATAGATCTTTTACTTGAACATCCCGATAAAATTGTAGTGATTGATTATAAAAGCTCAAAGCGACACAGCACAAAACACCATGCACAAGTGAAGCTTTATCAAGAAGCACTTTCACAAATGTATGCCCTTCCTGTGGAGGGGTATATTTGTTATTTAGCGCAAGAGGGTGTCGAGCTGGTTAAAAGCTTATAAGACACTTAATTTAAGCGATATGTAAGTATAGTTTAACTACACTTGCACTTCGTTAAATAAATACGTCAAAGGTTATGACAGATGAAAGCTACACAAGCGATTAAGCCAAGCGAAGTTAAACGCGACTGGATCGTAGTGGACGCTGCTGGTAAGAGATTTGGTAAACTCCTTACAGAAGTAGCAACACTGCTCAGAGGCAAACATAAACCTTACTTTACTCCAAACGTTGATTGTGGTGATTTTGTTATCATCATCAATGCGGAAAAAGTAGAGTTTAGTGGAACAAAATTAGACACAAAATTGTATCACAGACACACAGGATATTTCGGTGGCGTTAAAACCGAAAAATTAGGTGATCTTTTGAACAACAACCCAGCGAAATTGTACAGACTTGCAGTAAGAGGCATGTTACCTAAAACAAATCTTGCTAAAGAGATGATCAAAAAGCTAAAAGTATATGCTGGTAATGAGCATCCACATACAGCGCAAGTTAAAGCAGAGGTAAAGTAATATGGCAAAAGTATA
>RZYK01000229.1 GCA_009930355.1 Campylobacterota bacterium
TAGCTCTTTTAGGTAGACCATTTCCACACCCTCTAAAAGTGCTTTTGAGTCTCTTAAAACCTCTAATGTATTTTTGTGTGGATGACCAATAGCAATAGCATACCCATGTTTTTTAGCTTTCGAAACAGCTTCTTTAAGTTGCGTTTGAATAGAAGTTTTTTCCAATGAGTTATCTAAAAAAATATCACGTGAATATAAAAACATATTATACTTTTTAGCAACCTGTGGTGCTTTAGAATTTCCAATAGTACGACTATCCACAAAACTTAAATTATGGTCTTTCATAACCTTAATTAAACGATCCATAGCACCATAATCTGCTGTAAAATAGCCTCCAGTATGGTTATTATAATAGACAATATGAGGAAACCACTCCTTAATACGTTTAATTCTTTTTTCAATCACTTCTACTGAGTCTGTGGTATTTAATGTATCTTCTTCAGGACGAGAGTAATACTTTGCTTCTAAAGGAAGATGAACCATGGCAAAAGGAAACTCATGCGATAAACGTACTGTTTCAGGATGTCCTTTTGTTGGCGGAAAAAATGCAGGTGTTACCTTATAAGGAATTTCCTTCATCATTCGTGCTTGCCAGGGGAATGAGACATCATCAATAATAATGGCTAATTTAGGAGTCGTACCTGATGGATATTTTTTACGCACCACATCATGTGGTTTTGGTTTTTCTCCACTCTCTTTAAGACTTTGTTGATACTCATGAACTTCTGAAAGTTCCTGTTTTTTTGAAATATTTTGATCCAGAAGAACGGAAGGTTTAGAACTATTTTTTTCCTCAAAAACCCTGGGTTCAATTACAGGAGCAACCGTAGATACTGGTTTTGAAAGGTTGCTCTCGGGCAAAGGAGGGAGAGAAGATTGACGTAATTTTTCATCTTCAAGCATTTTTTGCATTTTTTGCATTAAGACATCTGTCGAAACAACACTTTTTTCATTCAAAGGTGTAACAACATGAGGGCGGACTAACGCATAAGTTATATACCAATAAGCACCCATTCCAAAGGCTAAAAGCAGTATAAAAACGATAATCCATACACTATACTGTTTTAAATTAGATGAGGCTTTTTTTCTAGTGGGAGCTATCTTAGGCTTGCTCTGTTTTTTTCGTGTTTTTTTTACCATAAATGCCGTTAACTACTTTCCTAAAATGACTTCTACTTCGAGCAATTCAAGATTTTGATTATTGTGTGAGGTAATCTTAACATCTTCAACTTTGGTATATTTTTTAATCACATTGATTAAATCATTGCGTAAATCATCTAAATACGGCAATTTACAACTTGCACGTTCATGGGATAACATAATCGTTAAGCGATTTTTTGCCACATCTGCCGTACTCTTTTTTTTCCCAAAGAAACTTTCAAAAATACTCATTTAAACATCCCTTTCAAGGCAGAAAGAAATCCCTTTTTAGCTTTAATATCTAAAAATTCTACTTCTTCGCCCAAAATTCGACGTGCAATATTACGATACGCTTCTGCTGAGAGCGATTTTTCTTTCATAACAATAGGTGTTCCTGTATTGGTTGATGTAATAATATCTTCATCATCTGGAACAATACCAATGAGTGGAAGCGCTAAAATACTCAATACATCCTCAACACTGAGCATATTTCCTGCTTCAACCATCTCTGGTTTAATACGGTTAATAATAATGTGCTTTTCAACCTCTTGTCCATTTTTAGCTCGTTCACTTTTAGCATCAATAATACCAATGACTCTGTCTGCATCACGCACAGAACTGACATCAGGGGTAGAAACAATTAACGCACGATCAGCCAAGAAAATAGAGTGCTCAAAACCACTTTCAATACCTGCAGGAGAATCAATCATTACGATATCAAAACTCTCTTTAAGCGTTTCGATTAAGGCTTTGACTTTGTCTTTGTTTAAAATATCTTTATCTTTGGTTTGACTCGCAGGTAAAAAGTAAAGTGATTTTGATTTTTTGTCGTTAATTAAGGCTTGTGCTAAATTACAACGCCCCTCCATCACATCCACTACATCGTATACAATGCGATTTTCAAGACCCAAAATCATGTCAAGATTTCTTAGCCCTATATCAAAGTCAATGGCAACAACTTTTTTACCCAAATTTGCAAGTCCAACGGCTAGGTTAGCAGTGGTGGTGGATTTACCCACCCCACCTTTACCAGACGTTACGGTGATAACAATACCCATGTAACCTCTTTTATTTCAAAATTAATTTTTGTCTTTGTTGATGATTTTTTTAGAAGTGATCCATGGCATCATTGAACGAAGTTTTTCACCTGTTTTATTGAGTAAACTTCTCTCTGTTTTAGCACGTTCAGCATTCATACGGGTGTAGCCTGCTTTTCGCTCAAGAATAAAATCTTTAGCAAAACGACCATCTTGAATCTCTGCTAAAATCTCTTTCATCGCAGCTTTTGACTCAGCGTTAATCACACGTTTTCCACTGACATAATCACCATACTCTGCTGTATTGGAGATAGAATAACGCATATCGGCGATGCCACCTTGGTACATCAAGTCAACAATAAGTTTAAGCTCATGTAAACACTCAAAGTATGCCATCTCTGGCTCGTAACCTGCTTCGACCAATGTTTGGAAACCCGCTTCAACAAGCGCAGTCGCACCGCCACAAAGAACGGCTTGTTCACCGAAAAGGTCTGTTTCAGTTTCATCTTTAAATGTTGTCTCAATAATACCTGTTCTACCACCACCAATAGCCGATGCATAGCTCAATGCTAAGGCTTTTGCTTTGCCTGTTGCATCTTGATCGACTGCGATCAAATCAGGAATACCGCCACCATTAACAAACTCACTTCTTACAGTGTGTCCTGGTGCTTTTGGCGCAACCATAATACAATCAACACCTTTTGGAGTAACAATTTGACCGTAGTGAATGTTGAAGCCATGTCCAAAAGCAATCGCTTTTCCTTCACTAAGGTTTGGCTTGATTTCAGCAGCAAACACGTCACCTTGCATCTCATCTGGCAATAAAATCATAATAACATCTGCATATTTGGTCGCTTCCGCAACACTCATTACTTTAAAACCTTTTGCTTCTGCTTTTGCCCATGAACTACCCTCTTTTCTAAGCCCTACAACAACTTCAACACCACTGTCACGAAGATTTTCAGCGTGTGCATGTCCTTGAGAACCAAAACCAATCATCGCTACTTTTTTTGAGCGAATAATGCTTAAATCACAATCTTTGTCGTAAAAAACGGTTATTGCCATTTGTTAA
>RZYK01000230.1 GCA_009930355.1 Campylobacterota bacterium
AATCCCTCACAAATTTCCCGCTGCGGTGGAAAGCATCCCTTGCCTGAGGAAAAACATTTCCAATGATCATAAAGGCATGCACCATACCCTCCACTTCCGTGTTTGTGACAGGTACGCCTGCCTCCGAGAGCCGGTCGGCATATATTCTGCCTTCATCCCGCAAAGGATCACACTGACAGGTATAAATTAATGCTTCCGGCAACTCGCTGTTGAGCGCTGCATATACCGGCGAAACATACCGGGAGCGCCACAGTATACTGTCCGGCACATAACTCTCAAGCACATTGCGCAGATAGCTCTCGGGAATAAGGTAATCACGGCCACTCATAGCAGTAAAGTAACGACGTGAATCTGTAATCTCATCGGAAACCATTGTGGATGGATACCAAAGCATCTGCAAGTCAATATCCGGACCACCTTTATCGTGGGCCATCAATGTCATCACGGTGGCAAGACCGCCGCCGGCACTTTCGCCACTCACCACCAGCTTCTCCGGGTCGCCATTCCATTCGTGTGCATTATCTGCCACCCACTCCAAAGCAGCATAGCAGTCGTTTACAGCTGCAGGATAGGGAAACTCCGGCACCAGGCGATACTCAACACTAACCACAATACACCTTGAATCGCGGGCTATCTTACGGGCAAAGAGATCATATTCATCCACACTTCCGGCGATGTAACCGCCACCATGATAAAACACGATAACCGGGATATTATACTCAGCAACAGTCTTTTTCGGTTTATAGATACGAACAGAAACAGGGTTTTCGCCCGGCACTGTTTCATTTACAACCCACTCCATTGGGGGAGGCTTGGGCATAAATCTCGCGGTATCCTTTACCGGATTTCTTTCCGGATGAGCCCACACTTCAACAACAACTGCAGCCATCGGATCTAAAAAGGTTCCCGGTTCGGCAGTGTATTGCAATTCTTTAACTTCTTTCTTTGGAAAGCCCAGTACTGCGAGCTTTGTGTAGCCGCAGGATGACAGGCTGGCTGTTATGATAATCCCTATAGCAAATACGAAAATAATGCGCTTCATTTTGACTTGTTTTAAAAGACAAAGATACGACAAGTGAAGAAGCATCTCAATGATTAATCCTGGCAATCCAAAGATGCTCTAATCCAGGAGCACAACTAACGAATGGTCTGTAAGATATTCCTGATGTCTTATTCTTTCTTATACATTTAGTCCAATTAATTGGAACCAATTTTTTTAGTAATTTTATAGGACTCATCTATGAAATATATCTGACCATGAAATACTTTTTTATATCCATTCTAGTATTGATTTCATTATCCGTTGTAAAACAGTCTTATACACAGGAATTCTGGGAAATTGTTGATATGCCTGAAGGAGTAGGCATATATGACATTGACTTTTCACAAGACAACCAACTGTATGCTGGTGCCGTTACCGGAAATGATGGTGCTATTGTATTATTTTTCAAAGTTACCAGTTTACAAAACATTGAGTCTAGCCATCTCTAGTTAATGAACATGTAAATAGTATTAAATATTTCTAATCAAAAACAAAACCATGAAACAACAATTCAATTTTCAATCATTGATACCATCAGTTATTATCTTGGCATTATCTGTACTCACAATTTCCATTATGAATTCATGCGAGAAAGAATCAATTTCTTTAACAGATGAAACTCAGGTTGAAGTAGCATTAAAGGACATCCCATTGCCTCCATATCGCGAATTTGTTTGCGGTGATCCTGACCCAAATTCACCATATCCATGTCCTAACGGATCTTGCCCTTATTTAGGATGGGACTGTTTGTTTGAAGTAGAGGTTTATGCAATTCCCCATGCACATTATGGAGAATACACAAATGCTGCAAGTATTTTGCAGGGATATATTAATAATGGAAATGTTGAAACATTTTTCACAAATGAAAACCAGGCAATTACATATTTAATGCCAGAGTTAACACCTCCATTGGATGCTGTTGGACAAGCCTTATTAAACGACTTACAAAATGGAACCAACTCATTAAGAATGCATCCAGTTATTGATTCTCAAACCGATAGGGAATACTATTTAATACAAATATACGTCACTGCAACTGGCGACTCACCTGACTACAGTAGCTTACAATAAATTTGGATATCAATAAGGGGCTGTTCTACAAACAAAACAGCCTCTTATATAATTAATCACAACACATGAAAAAAGAATTCCTATTCTTATCTATTATACTACTATTTGGATGTAAAAATGATAATTCTATATTCACAAATCATTTTACCTTAAATAATAGCTTTGAAATATGCTTTGATGAATTAAATGACATCAACTTTTATTTGTATCATTTTGAAGAAGAGTCTATCATTTCATTTCAAAAAAACAATGACCTGATTGCATTAGATTTAAAAACGGGAGAAGAGGTTTTCAATTTTCATATACCTTCAAATAAAGGATTTTTATACAGAGATCACCTTGTCCACAATCAGGATTCTATTTTTATATGTTCAATAATCAATAATGATATGTACATTCTCCTCTTGAACAATAAAGGAGAGATCTATAATAAATGGGATATCGGAAGCCAAACTCATTCTATTTATAACGGTTACTTTTTTATTGATTCTGACTATTCGCATCCTATGGCTATTATAAATGATCGGTTATACTTCAAAGGATCATATCATTTAAAACCAGGTAGTAAAATCGCCCAAAAAGTTCCAATATTAATTTCATTAGATCTACACAATGGTACAATTAAACAATTAGGCGATATTCCATTTGAATATAAACAAGGTCAGTTTTATGGTAATCATCAGTACGATTATTCAAGAGTATTTAATGAGCGGTCTGAAATGATAATTTCTTTTCCTTCCAGTCATAATCTTTTTGTGTATGACACAAGTGGACATTTAATAAAAATAAAAAATTGTAAAAGTAAATTTGTTGAAAACATAGAACCCATAAATAAAGAGGACAAGGATCAACTCGCAGCAATAATAGATGCATATGGATACAATGCTCAGTATAGTGATCTTGTTTATGATGAATACAACAATATGTATTATCGTATAGTACTTCATGAATTAGAAAAAAATGACATTAACAACAAAAAGAATGATGTCAGGAAAAGAAATTGGTCTATAATGGTACTTGATTCAAATCTCAATATTGAGTCCCCTCCGAAAAGCGCTATTTAAATTACGCGAAGAAAATCATAAAATGGGTTAAAATTCACCATGAAGAACAATTGGTGGACACAGTGA
>RZYK01000231.1 GCA_009930355.1 Campylobacterota bacterium
TAACCCAAAACAAACGAGTTCAGGTGTAGATTCTACTAACAAAAAAGGTGTTATGCTCATGTTTACACTCTACCCGATGGGAAGCATGAACTATGAACTTTTCTCTCAAGAGAGTGAACAAAAGTTATAAATAAAATTGAGCTAAAAACGAAGGAGTTAAAGCAGTGGAATATAAAATTAATGTGAATAATCAAGAAGAAATTTATGATTTAGGCAAAGTTGCAAAGCAAGCAGCGGGTGCTGCGCTTTTAAAAATTAAAAACACCGTTATCTTAGCAACCGTTGCACGTGATGATAACCAAGTAGCAGAAAATTTTGTGCCTTTGACTGTCCAATATGTTGAAAAGAGTTATGCGGTTGGAAAGATTCCTGGCGGATACATTAAAAGAGAGACAAAGCCAGGCGATTTTGAAACGCTAACTTCACGTATTATTGATAGAAGTTTGCGACCGCTTTTCCCTAAAGGGTATGCGTATCCTACGCAGATTACGGTTTTTGTTTTAAGCTGTGATCCTGAAGTTGATCTTCAAGTTGCAGCCCTCAATGTGGCAAGTGCAGCACTTTATCTTTCAGATATTCCTGTGAATAAAGCAGTTGCAGGTGTCCGTATTGGATATATAGACGGGCATTATGTTGTAAATCCTTCAAATTCAACTTTAAAAAAGAGTACGCTAGATTTGTATGTGGCAGGAACAAAAGAAGAACTCTTAATGATAGAAATGCGCTCTATCGCATCAATGGAATCAATGAGTTTACCTCTTATGGCCATTGACCCTATGCTTGATCCTACTTTAGCAGAGAGCATTATGACAAAACAGACAATTAATGAATTTGATGAAGATGCCATTTTGTTAGCAATTGATAAAGCTCAAAGTGCGATTAGTGAAGCTACAACGGCTTATGAAACAATGTTTGCACCTCTTAAAAAAGAAGATGCTATTTTGGACTATAAAGCAGATTTGGTAAACGACTCTATTTTTGCGTACATTGATGAGTTTTATAAAGAAGCTGTTTATAATGCTATTAATCAAATGGCTAAAAGTGAACGTGCTAACGAGCTTAGCAAAATTGTGGAGACTATTCTTAAAGATGATGTTGCTATCGTCGAAGCATGGGATAAAAATCTTGTGGATAGTATTGTCAATGCCTATAAAAAGAAAATTGTACGTGAAATGATTATTGAAAAAGGTATAAGGGCTGATGGCAGAAAACTCAATGAAGTAAGACCTATTAGTATTGAAACGAACCTCTTACCTTCAGCACATGGCTCTTGTTTGTTTACCAGAGGTCAAACACAAGCATTGGTCATTGCAACATTAGGTAACGACAAAGACGCACAAATGTATGATTTATTAACAGAAAAGAGTAGCGTAAGTGATACGTTTATGGTAAATTATAATTTTCCTGGATTTTCTGTGGGTGAAGCTTCTCCTCTTCGAGCGCCAGGACGACGAGAATTAGGTCATGGAAATCTTGCACGACGCGCATTGGAACCAGTTGTTGATATTAATCGTTTACAAACCATTCGCTTGGTTTCTGAAATTTTAGAGTCTAATGGTTCTTCTTCGATGGCAACTATTTGTGGTGGTGCTTTGGCATTAAAAGCCGCAGGTATTGAAATTGAAAAATTGGTTGCAGGTATCGCAATGGGACTGGTTTTTGAAGGTGAAAAACATGCAGTTTTGAGTGATATTATGGGACTCGAAGACCATGATGGTGACATGGATTTTAAAGTTGCTGGAACTAAAGATGGTATTACTGCTCTTCAAATGGATATAAAACTTGGGGGTATCTCTCCTGATGTTCTTAAAGAAGCCCTTTATCAAGCAAAAGAGGGAAGGGCACATATCCTTGCCATTATGGAAAAAGCAAGTGAAGAGATTGTTGTTAATAATGCAGTTCTTCCAAAACTAGAACTATTTAGTGTTGATCCTTCTAAAATTGTAGATATTATAGGACAGGCTGGAAAAACAATTAAAGAAATTATTGAAAAATTTGAAGTCTCTATTGATTTAGACCGTGAAAAAGGTGAAGTAAAGATTGCAGGTGAAAACAAAGACAAAGTAGATGCAGTAAAAGAACATATTATTCAAATTACCAATAAGCCTTCTTTTGGTGGTCGAGGTGGACGTGAACGCGATAATAAACATAGTCCAAGAGAATCTAAACCAATCCCCACATTTGTACAAGATGAAGTGGTGGATGGAGTCGTAAAACGTATCGTTGATTTTGGTGCATTTATTGAATTGCCAGGGGGTATTGATGGGCTCTTACATGTCTCAAAAATAGCTGATCATAGAGTTGATAAAGTAAGTGATTATTTAACTTTAGAGCAAAAAGTACGTGTAAAAATTTTAAAACAAACAGGGAATAAAATAGAATTAGAGCTTATGCGCTAATTTAAAGGCTTTTTAACAATTCGTTAGATAGAATCTCGCCTACAAAGTGGTAAGTAGGGATTTTATCCGAACAGACTTTGAAATAAAATGAGGAGTAATCTTTGAAAAAGATTCTTTTTTTAATGGCTGCGTTTGCAACATTTGCATTTGCTGGTGAAACTGAAACTATTAAAGCGTATTCAGTTCTTACTGTTGGTATTGTTTTAGGTCTTGCTGCATTTGGTGCTGCAATTGGTATGGGTAACACTGCATCTGCAGCTATTTCTGGTACAGCTAGAAATCCAGGAATTGGTGGTAAACTTGTTACAACAATGTTTATTGCACTTGCAATGATTGAAGCACAAGTTATTTATGCACTTGTTATTGCTTTAATTCTTCTTTACAAAAACCCATTACTTGGTTAATAAAAAGTAAATTCTGAAGGAGTGATTAAACTCCTTCTTCTTTTATGCGGTCGTGGTGGAACGGTAGACACGCTACCTTGAGGTGGTAGTGCCTTACGGGTGTGGGGGTTCAAATCCCCCCGACCGCACCATCTTCAATACTTCAATTATCTAATCTTTTATTAAAATTAATGTTTCTCTATGCTAACATTTCATTCATTAAAAATTTCGAGGGTTATAAATGCGTGAGTTAGAATTAAAAAATATTTTAAAAATAAACAATAGAGAGTTTTTGGTTTCAACAATTAGTATGCATGTGCGACACTCTTTTTTTGAAGATGACGCAAAGAGACTTGTGTATGAAACAATGGTTTTTGAAATTATTAATGATGA
>RZYK01000031.1 GCA_009930355.1 Campylobacterota bacterium
AACTCTCGATTTATTTCGAGGGCAGACTCAATAAGGCTTTAAATTTATGATACAATTTTAGGAACTACTCGATGCTGACACAGATTTTTGAACACTCCCGAATTGTAGAACAAGTTTCTCTTTTAAGGCTCTCTTTACATTCTCTTCGTTACCATCAACTTATAATGCTCATAAGATAAAGGAAGTAATAATGTTTAGTTTTTTACGCTCAGAAGCTTCATCCACAAAGTCATCGTTAAATCATTCTCATTTGCCCATAGTGACGCTTAGCTTTAAAGAAGCATCTCTTGCAGAAGTATGTGCAACTCTCTCTTTTAGTCCAAAAGTTGTTTTGGGTTTTATCTCCCCTGCTCTTGATTTTAATGCTGTCTCTTCTAAACTTAAACAAGCACTTCCTTTGGATACCACACTCGTTCTATCGAGCACAGCCGGTGAATTGTGTAGTTTGCATGCTCAAAATCCCCTTCCTTCCTTGTATTCTTCTTCGGGTGCTGGAGAAGGTGATAATATTGTCTTAATGCTTTTTGCTTCTGAAATGGTAAGCGATGTTTATGTGGCTTCGATTGCTCTGGGCAGTGAAGATATTGCAAAAAGTGCTTTAACAGCGAAAGAAAGGGTTGCTTTTATTGCGCAGGAAATTCAAAAAGTAAATGTTCCTTTTAAGATGCGTTCAGAAGACACGCTTGGCTACACACTTATTGATGGATTAAGTTCAAGTGAGAGTTTTTTTATGGAAGCTGTGTATCAGGTTGCAAAATTTCCCTGTTTGCTCATTGGCGGTAGTGCTGGTGGTAAGCTTGATTTTCAAAATACCTATATTTTTGATGGAAAACGCACTCTTCGTCATCATGCAGTTGTGACGTTTATTAAACTAGCACCAGCGTATCGTTTTGGTGTTTTTAAGAGCCAAAATTTTAGAAAAACATCGACATCATTTACGGTATTAGATGCAAATCCCATCTCTCGAACCATTAGTGCTTTTTTGGATAGAAAAAGTAACGTAGGGGTAAGCGTTATTGATGCATTAACACGACATTTTAATTGTTTACCGAATGAACTCAATGCAAAGCTTGCTAATCATACATTTGGTATTGAGATTGATGGGGAAATTTATGTTCGTTCTGTCGCTTCCGTTGATGTACAAAACAATATGGTTCATTTTTACTGTGATATTGAAGCAGGAGAAGAACTATTGTTGTTGGAAAAAACAGATTTTGTGCAAACAACAAGCCATGATTTTTCACAGTTTAGTCGCACTAAACCAAAAGCCATAGGTGCGATTTTTAATGATTGTATTTTAAGGCGTTTGTTTAATGCTCAAGATCTGACACGTCTTTTAACATTTCAGGAGATTCCTGTCGCTGGATTTTCAACGTTTGGTGAACTCTTAGGGGTCAATATTAACCAAACATTGACTGCCATCTTTTTTTATAAGGTTGATGGAGAAAGTTTTGAAGATGATTATGTTGATAGTTTTGTGCAAAAATATGCAGGATTTAAGAGCTATTTTTTACTGCGTAAAATTAATCGCCAAAATATGATTAATACTATTAGTAAAGCAATGCTCGCTCAAATGAAAGAGAGTATGCCTGTGTTAGAGAGTATTGGTGGAGCGTTATCCCATGCTGTTTCTTCCATTGATGCCATAGAAACACACTTAAGTGGCGTTGAAGAGGAGTTTGTTCTTTTCTCTTCCCGTATGGAAAAAGGCAGTGAAGATAATGCCAATCTCTCTTTGGAAGTAGAAAATCTTGCCAACAATGTTCGTGACATTCGAATGGTTTTAAGTGTTATATCTGATATTGCTGATCAGACTAATCTTTTAGCACTCAATGCTGCTATTGAAGCGGCACGTGCAGGCGAGCATGGTCGTGGCTTTGCAGTCGTTGCGGATGAAGTACGCAAATTAGCTGAACGTACTCAAAAAAGTCTTTCAGAAACGAATGTCTCTGTTAATACAATCATTCAAGCGGTGGAGAGTATTAGTAAAACCATGGGTGAAGTTAGCAGTGGTTTACAGGAAGTCTCTTCAAAAAGCACTACCCTCTCTTCTGATATGGAAAATCTAGCGCAAAAAAGTCATACCATTTCTTCAGAACTTCGTTCTCAGTCACAATTGACCGATGAGCTTAATGAGGAACTGGGCAAATTAAGTGTTTATGAAAAAACACTTAATATTTTAAATCGTATATAAAGACGTTTTGAGGGCATTTTATGGTGCTCTCTTTTCTTTTTACGCTTTTATCTTTTCTTCAATGAGTTGGGTGTACTTCTCTTGCAACACAATAT
Source organism: Campylobacterota bacterium (assembly GCA_009930355.1). GTDB lineage: Bacteria > Campylobacterota > Campylobacteria > Campylobacterales > Sulfurospirillaceae > Sulfurospirillum. Next base: position 2,290 of record RZYK01000031.1, read on the forward strand.
ATTTGGCTAAAAGGACGTGAAATTCATGTTCATAGTCGATTTTGTCGTTTTTTTCTAGTGGGTTTACTTTTTCTTTTGGTTCACTCGTTTGTCGTGTACAAAGGGTGGTTTCATCAGCGATAAACTCTTGCTCTTGATTTTCAACTTTTTGTTTAATGACTTTGAGTTTTTTTTGATTTATGAGTTTGATAACCGCAAAGGTGCTCATTTTGTGTTTGGTGGCGTACTGTTGGATAGTGAGAAGATGGTGTGTTGGCATACTTTTCCTTTTTACATGTAAAGAGATATTTTACACAATCTTTTTTACATGTAAAGATTTTTACATGGCTTGAAGCAAGAATAAAGTAAAATACCAGCCTTCAAAAGATTTTCTCCAACACAATTGATAGATTATAAAGGATTTAAAAATGGGTGGATTACTCAACAACAGTGTCAAAATGGAAAAAGGTTATAAGCTAGCGTCGCTCTCGACCATGCAAAAACACACCGCACCGCAAAAAGAAAAAGAGCTTACAGTGGGTGAAGTGAACTCCTCTAAAGCAAAACCGAGTGATGCGAAAAAAGCGAAAGCGAAAGCGAAAGCCAAACAATCAAAAAAAGATAGAAAACGCAATAAATAGGCTGTAAAGGGATACAAGACCCCTTTACATGTAAAGATTATTTGACAATCCCCTTTTCATACCACTTTCTAAGCCACGCATCCAGCGGATAGATAAATTTATAAATCGCAGGTACAACCAAAAGCGTTAAAAGCGTCGAACTCACGAGTCCTCCAATAATGGCAAGCGCCATAGGTGAGTTAAACTCATGCCCTGCTCCGCTACCAAATGCGAGTGGGATCATTGCGCCAATCATCGCAAACGTGGTCATTAAAATTGGACGCAACCGTTTTTCTCCCGCTTCTAGCAATGCCTCATCAATACTTTTACCTTCATGAATGGCACGATTGGCAAAATCCACAACTAAAATAGCGTTTTTACCCACCATTCCCAAGAGTAAAATAACCCCAATCATGACAAATAAACTAAAGGAGTTTCCACTGAGATACAACGCCAACATCACGCCCGTAAAGGAGAGTGGCATCGAAATCATAATAATAAAAGGTTGAATAACAGACTCATACAATGCCGCTAAAATTAAGTAAATTAAAATAACTGCCAACAGTACCGCCGCTCCAAAAGCTTTGTTCGTATCTTCCATATTTTCCACGTCACCTGTGTATCGGTAGCTGTACCCTTTAGGTAAAATATCGGGTATTTTTTCATTGATAATGGCTACGATTTTATCTAAGGAGGTGTTGAAAATATTTGCCGTTACCAACACTTTTCGCTCCCTGTCAAAACGGTTAATCGAAGCCGTCCCCGTTCCTTCTTTAAGTTCCAATAATCCCTCAAGGGTTACAAATTCCCCCTCAGCGTTGCGCACTTTTAGTTTCTTTAAATCCTCTAACGATTGACGATAATGATCGTTGTAACGCACTGTAATATCAAATTGACGTCCATTATCTTCAAAATAAGAAACAGCGCTATCGCTTGAATATGCCGAAGCTAAAACAGAGGTAATTTCTTGCACACTCACCCCCACTCTTTGCGCATTCTCTCTTAAAATGGAGACTTGAATCTCAGGTTTACCGCTTTCAAAATCTCTATCGACGTCCACAATGCCCTTTGTATTTTTCAGAATTTCCATCAGTTTCAAAGAAATTTTATCAAGCTCTTTGAGACTCTCTCCTGTGATGACCACTTGCACGGGAGCCGTTGTTCCACCCGTATCAAAATCATCAACCTTTTCCACTAAAATGGTCATATCGCTAAAGGTTTTGAGTTTTTCACGGTAATATTGAATAATCTTCTCTTGCGTTCTCTCACGATTCACAACAGGTTTGAGCTTGACATAAAACTTCCCTTTATGAATCTCCTTAGCTGCGTTATACCCAATCGTTGAAATCGAATATACAATATCTTTATCTTCTTTTAAAAGCGCATCAATAGGCTCCATTTTGGCTTTCATGCTCTCCAAATTAATGCCCACAGGCGCTTTGATAGAGATTTGAAATTCGCTGTTATCTTGCATCGGCATAAAGGTCATACCTACTTTTAAGGTAGCAGAAGCCACGAGTAAGCCTATGGTTGCGATAATAGCAAGTGTTTTAAAACGAAGTATTGGCTTTAAGAGTGCGACATAACTCTTATCAATCGCTTTTAAAATTGGCTCAGTAGCATGGTAAAACCAACTCTCTTTGGATTGTAAAACCCGAGCTCCAATACTAGGAATAAACATAACCGCCACAAGATAGGAGATAACGATACCGCACGCCACAGTCATGGCAAACGAGTTAAAGAACATACCCACAATGCCATCCATAAACGCCACAGGAATAAAAACCGCCAATAACACCGCAGAAATCGCTAAGATAGAAAAAGCCACCTCTTTAATACCTTCAAATGAGGCTTGAAAAGGCTCCATCCCCTCTTCCATTTTTTTCATAATGTTTTCAATGACGACAATGGCATCGTCAATAAAAATACCAATGGCAAGAGTAAGTCCAATGAGGGTTAGTCGGTTCAAGTCATATCCTAGCGCATCGATAATGGCAAACGTACCAATGACTGAGGTTGGAATAGCAAGCGCTGAAACGATGGTGGCTGTAACATTGCGTAAAAAAGCAAAGACAATAATAATGGATAAAAACGCACCAAAAATAAGGTCAAAACGGACATTGTTAATATTGACCATAATTTTTTCTGATTGGTCTTGAAGCACTTTAATCTCAAAATGCTCCCCTGCTAAATGTTGCAGTTTGGGTAAGGCTTTTTTAACCTCGTTAATAATGGTCAACGAGTTTTCACCCGCTATTTTTTTTACTTCCAGTGTCACCCCTCTAGCGCCATTGTACGAAGAGTAACTTTTGGCATCACTGAGTCCATCGTAAATGGTCGCAACGTCCTTGAGCATCACACCAGGTTTTAGTAAGAGTTCACCCACCGCTTCAACACTTTTCGCATCGCCTTCTGCTTTGATGATAATCTCTTGGTTCTGATTAATGATCTTTCCAGCCCCTTGCTTGATGTTTTGCTTTGCGATAATAGCACTGACATCGGATGAGCTTAGCGCATATTTAGCGAGTAAAAAAGGGTCAAGAAAGATGCGAATCTCACGGTCTTGATAGCCTACAATGTTTACCTCACCCACGCCCTTAATACGTTGCAGTTGGGCTTTGAGCTTCTCATCAGCAAGGCGCATTAAGGCTTTGCTATCTTCGCCTTTATCAGCAATAAAAAGACTGATGACCGCTCCTGAAGCCCCCAGCTTTTTCACCACGGGTTTATCTACTTCGCTAGGGAGGTTAATCGCTCCTATCTTGTCTCTCACATCATTGGTTGCTTCATCGAGATCTTTGGTCAGCTCAAATTGAATGGTCACAACGCTAAAGCCCTCATAACTGGTGGACATTAGCTTATCAATGCCATCCACGCCAGAGACGGCTTCTTCAATTTTATCGGTGACTTTGGTCTCCACCGTGGATGGGTCTGCCCCGTTGTAGGTGGTTTGAACCGTGACAATGGGAAAATCAACATTAGGAAAAAGATTGATGGGCATGGTGTTATAAGACATGAGCCCAAAGACAATAAACGTTAAAACACCCATCAACGTTGTAATGGGGCGATTAATGGAGAGTTTATACATAGGCTATTCCACGATGATATTGCCATTGCCAAACAGACCTGGAAGAAGGTTTTTGGCTTTGACTTCGGCTTGCATTTCACGGGTACTTGAAAGCACTGTTGGGTAAATTTTGCTGATGAGCCCTTCATAGGTTTTATCACTTCCATCGACTTTATAAACAAATTTTTGCCCTACTTTGACACTTTGCCAGTACTTTTCATCAAATTTAAGAACCAGTTTAACATCGTGGGTGCTCTCAACGGTTAAAAGTTTGGTTTGAGAACCTAATACAATGTTTCCTAGTTCCGTCATCTTTTTACTCACCACCAAATCATAGGGCGCACGAAGCTCTGTTTTTTTGTAGATAATCTCTTTGCTTTGGGCGGTAAGCATTTTTATATCTCTGTCATACAGATAATTATCCATCTTTTCTTTATCAATGACATCGGGAATTTTGGCATAGCGGTTGTAAACTTTTTGAGCATGCTCTGCATTTTTCTTAGCAATTTCATACTCATTTTTTTCCTCTGCATTATACAAAGAAAGAAGCAAATCTCCTTTTTTGGCTTTGCTCCCAACTTCTACATGTAAACTTCCAACCACCCCTGAGATAGAGAGTCCTAACTCGGAGCTTTTTTCGCTCACTACATCAAACGTGGCATAGACTTCTCCCGCAACAAGGGCTTGAAACATAAATAATGTGGCTATAAAAACTTTTTTCATTGAATGGCTCCTTTGATCTCTTTGCCCATTTCATACAGCAGGACGGCTTTTTGGTATTCCACTTCGTTTAAAGCGGTTTGAAGTTGTGCTTGTGCATCAAATTTTTCACTTAAGGCATCAAGGTAGGTGACATTGTTAACAATGCCTTGTTGAAATTTTTTCTTCACCAAGTCATAGGTCATTTCAGACGCACGAAGCTTCGCTTTATTGGCTTCAATTTTTGCCAAAGCGGTACGATAACTGTTGTACGCACTCAAGTAACTTGCTTTGGCTTTGTGTTTTTCATAGGCTAACTCACTGCTTTTAGCTAGGTAGTTTTTTTGTGCGGCTTGTACATTGGCTGAGGTTGAGCCAAAGTCAAAGAGTTTCCATTGCATGGACAGCACAATGCTGTTTTGATTCTCCTTGTCGCTCTCCCATGCGTTGTTGGCATACTCATTTTTAAAGCGTGAGTAGGTGTCTTCGATTTTGAAGGTTGGCAAATGGGCAGATTTGGCGATATTTGCCTCTTCTTGTGCACTTTTGACACTCTCTTCAAGGGCTAAAATATCAAAGCGTTGCTGCTCTTTTTGAACATCTTGAAACAAAATGCTAGAGCCTTGTTTAATTTCCACACGCTCTGCTGTGAGGTATTCTAGTGTATTGGAGATATTGTTCAGGGTGTTTTTTAAGGTCAGTATATCCACATTGGTTTGCTCAATACTCGAGATGATTTTTTGAAGTTCATCTTCTGTAACGGCACCTACACTCAAAAATTGTTCCAAACGGTGGCGCTCTGCTAAGAGTTGCTCTTTCTTTTGTTGGGTTGATTCAAGGCTTGCTTGTGTACTTAAATAGTTAAAATAGGCATAAATAACATCTAATGAAACATTGTTTTGTACCGATGAGAGCGAAAATGTCGCAGATTTTACCAAAGCATTTTGCTGAGAAAATTGTGCTTCTCTTTTGCCTCCATCATAAAGCATAAAGGAGAGCGTAGCACTTCCTGTACGACTTTTCTCAGGGGTAAACATGTTTTCTTCTTTGTTGTAGGTTTGATTAGCCCCTAAACTAAGGCTAGGTAAATAGCCACTTTTAACAGAATACGCTTTTTCTTGAGCGGATTCAAGTTGGTAGCGAGACGATTGAACATAGTGGTTTTGCTCTGCTAAATTTAAGAGCTCACCTAAATTACCCGATGCAAAACCAAAAAGTGGAAACAGGAACATAAGGGGGAGTTTTTTCATGGTAACGACCTTGTGCATTGATTTAAAAGGAATGTAACGTGTTTGATAAGAAGATTTTGCGCTTCGTAAAAGCCCATATTTGAAGCTTTTGCACGTACCAATAAGCCTTTGAGCAGTAGCATAATACTGGTAGTAAGTAAGTCCACATCATCGATTAAAAACTCACCTTTTGCTATACCTTCATGCAAACAACCCGAAATAAAGTCAAAATCTTCTTGGAAAAAGCTTTCAAAATAGGCACTATAAAGCCCCGTTTTATCAATGAGCATGGCACTGATAAAATGTTGGTAAAGTTTTAAGACTTGCTCTTTATTGCCCTCTTCTTCACACTCGCTAAAGTTGAAAAAGTCTAAAAGTTTTTCTTTAGCACTCATATGCTCTGTGATACGTTTGCTAAAAGCCTCGTGATGTCGCCCTGCGATCATATCCCAAATCGCAAAGATAATCTCTTCTTTGTTTTTAAAATAAAGATACACCGTGCCTTTTGCTACCCCTGCACTTTTAGCGATTTCATCGATGCTGGTTTGCTGGATACCTTTATCGCAAAAAAGCTCAATGGACGCACGAGCAATATCGCACCGTTTTTCTTCTTTGTCTATAATACGTGCCATGTCTCTCCTTTAAATGACTGACGGTCATTCATTTTTGAAATAGTACATTTTTGAGGGAATTTTGTCAATAGAAAATGCTTTACATGTAAAGATTAAAATTGGGTGAGTGCTTCTTTTTCAGCCATAAGACGTTGGTACTCTTTTTCCATAATAATATCGTTTGTGCTCTCTACCCTATCGATAAAGACTTTACCGATGAGATGGTCGTATTCGTGTTGAAAGAGACGTGCTAGAAAATCTTTGAAAACGACGTGTTGCTCTTTGCCCGTTCTATCAAAATAGACCACTTCTATCTCTTTATAGCGTGGTACAAATCCACGAATCCCAGGAAGACTCAAACACCCTTCCCAGTCCTTAGTGTATTCCTCAGAAAAAGCGATAATGCGAGGATTGATCAAGGCGGTTGGCTCCATTAGCGGGGCATACGGGTAGCGTGAATTTGGATACGATGCCATAATGAGCATACTTAAAGAATGCCCTACTTGAGGGGCGGCAATACCTACGCCTTTGGATTCTTTACATGTAAAGATCATAGCATCAATGAGTGCTTGAATTTCAGGGGCTAAAATGTCGCTGACTGGTTTTGCGACAAAGCGAATAATGGGACTTCCTAATTGTGAAATTTCTAAGCGTTGGGACATGTTCTCTCCTTAAAATGTTCATCAAACCACGTTTCACACACGATATTATAGACTTTTTTGTAAAGGTCTAATTTTTTAAGGTCGTATTTTTCTTTACATGTAAAGTAGGTGCGTAAAAAAAGATAAATCTCTTTTTTGGTGAGGTTGAATTCTACGCAAATGCTCGCCAAATCAAAATACCTATCGTTGATGCGAGCGTATTCCCAGTCAATGAATGTAATGTTGTGTTGATGAAAGAGAATATTTTTAGGGTTTAAATCATGATGGCAGAGCACATAATCTTTGCGTAGCATGTGCAGTTTTTTAAAGAGAAGAAATGCTCTTTTTTGAAGAGGTTTTTTATACGCTTTGCTCATATCGTAAGGTTTTTGCTGGTAAGCAATGCTATGCAGTGTGCGTAGGGTTCGAGCAAGGTTTTGCAGCTCTTTTTGCGTAAGTTTGCTGTGGTGAACCCCTTCTCCAAAGCGTGCAATCATAAGGTTGTTGGGACGGTCTAAAAGCAGTGGCTTTTGAGCAATGCCTTTTACAAAAGCTTTTTTGGCTATCTTAAACTCATGCTTTCTCTCTAGGGCATTGTGCCCAAAAACCCGCACAAGGTAGCTTTGTTGGGTACCAATAAGACAGTAATTGGTGTTATTGTAGCCTTGATTTTCTAAGCGTGTGAGGTGAAGTAAGGTTTCATTGCTAAAGCACGCATAGGTACGTAAAAAATCAATGGTCATGAAACTCTTTTATCTTTTTTCCATTGGTAAAAGCCAAAGGTTGCCAAAACGGTGTAGAGAAAAAATAAAACAGCCGTGAGGTAAAAGGCTTTTTGCAGGTAAATGTAGATAGAAACAGCGTCAATCACTATCCAATAGAGCCAATTTTCAAGAATTTTTTGTGCTAGCATATAGGTGGTAAACACGGCAAAAACGGTGGTTGCCGAATCTAAATAGGCAAAATCCGCTCGTGTATACGTCGCCATAAGGTAGCCAAACAGAAGCGATACGCACACAAGCATACCAATAATTTTTAAATGTTTAACCACGCCCCAAGAACTCACTTCACGCTCTTCATTTTCTTTTTTTCCATGCTTCCATGCGTACCAACCATACACTGCCATGATGAGGTAGTAGGCATTGAGCGCTGAGTCCATGAGCAAGGAGGCATCAAAGAAAAGAATCGCATAAATCAGCGTACTTAAAAATGCCGCAGGCCAGCACCAAAGGCTTTGGCGCATTGCCAAGAAGAGATAAGAAAGTGATAAAAATACGGCTAAGCCTTCCCATGCGGAGGTGGTCATAATAGCCTCGTAAACGCCCTCTAAAAATTCACGCATGTGATTCCTTAAAAATGTCATTGTCTGGAGTTTTATAAAGCGAGCATTATGCCTGATTTTATCCAACAAACAAAAAACAGGATGAAGTAAGGTGTATAAAGGGGTTAGAAACGAAAGCTTTTTAGGGTTTCGTTTCTATGGAGGTGTTAGATTATTTTAACAAGGCTTGCGCACCTGCTAAAGCGACTTCGTGGTCATTTTCAACGCTACTACCGCTCACACCAATGGCTCCAATCACAACACCCTTGCTGTCTTTTAAAAGAAGTCCTCCAGGGAAGGTAATCAGTCCACCGTTGGAAAACTCAATGTTATACAAGGGCTTACCAGGTTGTGCTAATGCGCCTAAATCGCCTGTAGGCATGTTGAAAAAGCGTGCGGTTTTTGCTTTTTTAATAGAAATATCAATGCTCCCCAAGAACGCATCGTCCATACGTACAAATGCTTTAAGGTTTGCACCCGCATCAACAACAGCAATATCCATGAGCGTTCCTTGTTTCTGTGCTTTTGTTCTAGCAGCAGAGATGACTGTCATGGCTTGATCGAGGGTAATATCCGCACTGCTTGATGCAATGGCTGAGGGTGTAAATGCAAAAAGAGCTACAAAAACCATAATAGGCATAAGCATCATAGTTTTTAGATGAGATAAACGATTTTTCATTGACATGTAAGTGTTCTCCTTGTTTTGGTAGATAAGAATGATGTGACTAAACTTCTTCCAACCTTTTCCTTCATGCAAATAACGTTTAACATACAGTGCTAAAGCATTTGCCCTGAATTTTCCACATACGATGATGACCTCTTTGCGCTTTTACACCTCCTTTAAGTAGTCTATTTTCTTAATAATTACTAAAAATTCTACATTAAGTACATAGCATGAAAATAGCAGTGTAGCTTCCCTCCTCTTTGGTAGGTACAAAAGGTTTAATCAAGGTTTGGTTAAAATTCTTACATGTAAAAGCGATGCAAATCGTTTGAGACGCAAGGGGCGAGGGAATGAATAAGATAAACATAGCAGATAACCTAGACTGCTTTGCCGAGCGATTTGAGGGGGTTGATCTGCATGGCACACGTTTAAATAAAGCGGAATTTGAAGAGTGTACCTTTGTTGCGTGTGATTTTAGTCAGACCTTCTTTTATGCGTGCAGGTTTATAGACTGCCACTTTGAAAACTGCAATTTAAGCGTCATGAAACTCACCGATAGCAAAGTGAGTAACACGGAGTTTACCTCATGCAAAATGAACGGCATCGACTGGTGCATGTGCAACTGGAAAAGCCTACTCAATCCTCTGCCGTTAAAATTTAAAGAGTGTATTTTAGATGACAGTAACTTTTTTGGACTCACAATGCAAGGAGTTGTCATGAGCGAATGCCGTTCCAAAGAGGTCGATTTTCGCTCCGCCCTGCTCCACAACGCCAACTTCACCGCCACCGACTTCAAAGGCGCTCTTTTTGGGAACACCCATCTGGAAAATGCCAATTTTACCAATGCAAGCAACACCCAAATAGACCTACGCACCAACCACCTCAAAGGTGCGATATTTAGTCGATTTGAAGCACTGAGTTTGTTGGAGGGGTTGGGGATTGTTTTGGTGGAGTGAGGGAAGAAAGCTTTACATGTAAAGTGTATATTTCAATTAAAAGGTGTTGTTCTTTTGTCATTTTTAATTCAGTTTTTGTTAAATTTTTTTAAGTATTATTTTAGCATTAAGGAAAAAGGACTAAAACATGATGAAAAAAATCATATCTAAAATGAATCCGTTGCTATTTGTTGCATTGCTTATGGTGGCTTTTACGAGTCAAGCATTGGCAAAAAATCCAGGTAAAAGTGCTAGTTCCTGTGTCAACGTAGTAGGGACAACAATTACCAATAATTGTTCTCAAAATGTTTTTGTTATCTGGTGTGGAGATTTAAAATATTCTAGTAAACGATGTGGAGATGGTCCAAATGGAGGTTTTTATACACACTCTGATAATTTTAAACCAGGACAAAGTAAAACACTAGAAGTTAAACCAGGTAAAACTTATAGATATGCTTCATGTTTTGGCAAGATATCGTTTGGCAATAATGGTATGTACACAGACTCCCCAAATGGTAGTTACCGTTGTCTTCCAAACTAAATTTATCAAAGCAATAAGATATTTGAAGTTTACCCTTCTCTTAGCGTTGTTTGATGGAGTATGGATTTTACAAAAGGGGATTTTAGCGCTCCATATGCTTCTTGTTCAGTGATGCCATTGGCTAAGATATTTTGTTTTGTCTGTTCATATGCCTTACGAGCGTGTGGATTTGCTAGCATGTACTCTTTGTAGAGCATTTGCTTTTGATGCTCCTCGCACTCCTTTTTTATCACATGAACATGCACAAAATACTTCTCACCCTCATAGAAAATAGTTCCATCTTTTCTAGGACGCTCAGGCGGAAAAGGTTTTGCGCTTATCTGGTCTTGAAATCCAAGCGCTTTTAAGTGATCCACCGCCAAATAAAAATCCCTATCTTCATACAAAATAGACAAATCTATAATGCCTTTTCCCCCTATTTTAGCGGAGGTTGAGCCTATATGTATCACATCAAGAGAGGGCGTGCGAATGAACTCTATAAGTGCTTGTGCCACACTGAGATAAACTTCACTCCACGGTAAAAATCTAGCTTTTATCTTTTCGTATTTTAAAATCTTCATGGATTGTTTCTCTTTCATTGTCTTTGAAATATCAATAAAACACATGTATGGTATTTATCTTTACTCCCTCTTCTCTTTACATGTAAAGATTTTAGAGCAAGCAAAATAAAACGTTCGTGTATAAAGACGCTTAGGTTTTTTGGAGATGGTTTATCAGCTGTTTCTCTTCATCTTTTAAAAGGTAGCGCCATTCACCGCTTTTTATGTCGAGATTAAAACTGCCAATGCTGATTCTACTGAGCTCCAATACTTTTAAAGGCGTGCCAAATTTTGAATCTTTGAGTGCGCCAAAAAGGCGGCGAATATGCCTATTTTTCCCTTCATCAATAACAACTTTGAGTTTTGTTTTTGCGCCACCCGTGCTGATTTTCTCAACCTTAAGTGCTTTAAGCAGACCGTATGGGCTTTGCACTCCATTTAATGCTTCTGCAATATGCTCATCGCTCACATGACCTCGCACCCAAATCTCATAAACTTTGATGCAATTTTTAGGCGTGGTCAATGCATGGTTGATTTTGCTGTTGGTCGTAAAAAGCAAAAGCCCTTTTGATTCCAAATCGAGCCGTCCAATGGGCATCCACCCCTCCGTAAAAGCCCACTCAGGTAAAAGCTCATAAACGGTTTTTCGCCCAAGGTCGTCTGAACGTGTGACCAGATAGCCTTTTGGCTTATTGAGGGCTAAGAGTTCTTTTGATGTGTCTCCATTGGGTAACGTATGCAAAGAGTCTAAAACAGTCATTGCAAAATATGCCCTACACGCTTAAGGTAATACACCGTTGCACATTCCACGAAAAAATCTTTTACATGTAAAGAATTTATGATAGTGTCGCATTCCCCCACATAGACTTCAATGTTTACGCCTCTTTCGTGTAAAGAGCGTAGGCGTGCCTTATCCCACGTGTAGTGTAAAAGCTCGTGAAGTTCTTCGATGCTTCCTTTTTGAAAAAATGGCGCTAAGCTAAATGTTGATGGATATGTACAATTTTGCATAAAATTTTGTGTATAAGCTTCGCTGTTTTTCGTAAAAGAGAGGGTTTGGAGCTTTTTAAATTTGGCGTCTTTATCCCCAAAAAAAGCGGGTGAGAAGAGTTGCAAAGTGTCAATACGCTCTTTACATGTAAAGGCGTACTCAAATGCTTTGATAGCTCCGTAGCTAAAGCCAGCGACGCTAAAAGCACTTTTGATAAGGTAAGGCTCAAAAAGAGCCTCTTCATTTTTGAGGCAAAAACCGCTAAAGAACATCATCGATGATGGCTTTAAGACGCATACGTGAAATGCTCTCATGTTCACACAACTCTTGAGCGATTTTTTCCAGTGGGGTGTTCATATTTTCCAAAAAATGTTCCAATTCACTGTGTGCATTTTCCAAAATCTGCAAAATATCGCTCTCATAAGGAAGCAATTTTTCACCCATAGCGTAGAGCTCTACCATCTCTTTGGCAATTTTGGTTGCACGGTTAATGTCTTCTGTGGCATTGGTGAATTTTTCATTGTATTTGAGTTTCATCGCCACCATGCCTGCAAGGTAGACTTTAATCTTGCTTTGCATTTGGGTTTTTGATTCAATTTCTCTGTCCATATCTTTAATGCGGTCATTCACGATGCTGATTTTGTCAAACTCTATCTCAAACCAATACGCACACAGCGCCTTTGCCGCTTGA
>RZYK01000232.1 GCA_009930355.1 Campylobacterota bacterium
CCCAAAACACCTAAAAAATCCCTTCGTTGCATAAAAACCCTATGTAATGATTTCTTTATATGATTATAGCATGTGAGATTGATTTCTCAACATCTCTTCGACACTATTAGCATCCACAGGTTTACTAAACACATACCCTTGTATCAGTTCACAACCACTGCTGTAAATAAACTCTTTTTGTGCTTTGCTCTCAACACCCTCGGCTAAAACAACCAACCCCAAACCTCGACCTAACTCAATAATCGTTCGAGCAATGGCTCGATCTTCACTACTATTTTCTAAATTTTGAACAAAACTTTGGTCAATTTTTAACTTTGTAATAGGCAACTGCTTAAGATACGCCAACGAGGAGTGTCCTGTACCAAAATCATCAATAGAAATATCAAGACCTAGCTCACGAAAGCGCTTTAAAAGGGCTATAGATTTGGCGGTGTCTTTCATGATAAACCGCTCCACAATTTCCAACTCAATCCACTCCGCCTTACAACCACTCTCTTTAAGACTTTGAAGCATAAATGAAATCAAATGGTTAGATTCTAACTGTTTACCCGCAATATTAATTGCTACTTTTCCGGGATGGAGCCCTTTATCGTGCCACATTTTAAACTGTTGCATCACTTCGCGAATCACCCAGTTCCCAATCTCAATAATCAATTCACTCTCTTCTGCGATATGAATAAAATACCCAGGTGCCATCAAACCTTTTGTAGGATGATTCCAACGAAGTAAAGCTTCAAATCCTATAATTTTTCCCGATTTTAAGTTTACTTGAGGTTGATAATAAACCACAAACTCCTTATTTTTTAACGCTTTGTGTAAACTCTTTTCGATTTCCAAATGTTCATTTGTCTCTTGATTCATCGCTTGATCAAAAAAGATATAGCGATTGCGCCCTTGAGCTTTGGCTTTATACATTGCAATATCTGCATTTTTGAGGAGTTTACTGGCCAATTCACCATCATTAGGATAAACGCTCACCCCAATACTCATTGTAATTTTAAAACTCTCATTTCCTAACACAAATGGTTCTTGAAAGGATGCTACTAATTTTTTAATGGCAGTGAAAATATCATTGACATCTTTACAGCCATCTAAAAGCACAATAAACTCATCGCCACTTAAACGTGCCACTGTGTCGGTTTCTCGAATACTATTTTGCATCCGTTTAGCAATAACTTTTAAAAGAATATCGCCCGCATCATGACCTAAGGAGTCATTGATATTTTTAAACTTATCAATATCAACAAACATAACCCCCAAAACTCTGCCATCACGACTCGCTTTTTTCATCGCTTGGGTAAGCCTATCTTGAAGTAAATTACGATTAGGGAGTCCTGTTAAAATGTCATGTTCAACCTGATGCATCAAGAGTTTTTTCTGTTTTTTATTCTCTTCTTCTAAAGCCTTTCGTGCCGTAATATCTCGCACAGAGCAGTGCTGAATTTTGCCCTTATTCATAATAATAGTTGTCATAACCACACTAATCCACAACAAACTTCCATCACAGGCTTTAGCATACCATTCAAACTTATGCACACCTTCTTTAGAAGCAATAGAATTCATCCATTGTGATTTTTCAAAAGAACTTTGCCCATCAGGCTGAAACTCTGGCGATAAATCCGCTAATGTGACATTAATCAGTCGCTTTTTATGCTCCGTTTTAAACATCTTCATAATAGCTTCATTACAATCAATAAATAAACCTTCTTTAAGAAGCCAAATCCCATCTGCTGATTTTTGATACAATGTTTCAAAGACCATTTTCTGTTCTTTAATTTGCTTATTATTCAAAAGTAAGTGGTTTTCATAGCGGGCTAAAATCGAACGCAATTTTATAGAAATAATAAACATCATCGCCATAATTAAACACATAATAACCAAAGAAATCAACACCAAATTGGCAATGGTCGTTTGCATTTTTGCTTTAAGCATCTTCTCTTGCTCTAAAAAAGCATTATTCTCTTCTAACAAATAGGTTCCTGTCCCCACAACCCATTCAAATTGAGGAATAGGACGAATAAAAGAGATTTTATGCCTATCTTTGTCAATCGGATGATACGAAGCGGTGTAGTTCATAAAAAAGCCCTCAACATTAAGCTTGCCACCCACCACAATATCACGAATAATAAACTGATTATTGCTCACCACATCCAATCTATTTTTACCGACCAAAGAATGATCACCATGTGAAATAGTATTGCCTGCATAATCATAGGCAAAGATATAACCATATTCCCCATACTTGGTATTTAAAAGTACCTTTTGCGTCTCTTTTTTGATTTTATCTAAAATAGTATCTTCATAACGTCCACTTAAAATAAAAAGATTGAGAGGATCAAAACGTTTTCCATACCCTATTTTCTTACGATACGTCGTATCGTTTGGATTTTTCCAATACCACGCAGAAGTAAAAGAGCTCTCTTTTTGTAAACGAGCAATCACATCTTTGAAAATAAATTTGCCATTGAAATCTTGTAGATTAATAAGATTCTTTCCCTCAAGTGCCTCATTCTCACCATGCATTACACAAACACCATTCAAATCAAACATGGCATAATAACCGCTCAAATCATTAAAAAAACGAATACCTTTGAGTTTAGATTTAATTTTTTCAATAATTTTCTCACGAGGCAATGTTGCATTTTCATTGTAAATATCGAGCATGATTTTATACGCCAAATTAACCATACTTTCAATCTCTTCTTCTGCTTCTTCTCGCAAAAGTTGTTCATTGACATTAATATAATCAATAAGTTTATCAATCCGCTCTTGCGCTTGAATCTTAGAGCGCTTGACATAAGAGATTCTAGCTTGCTCTAAAGATTTTTTATAATCATCTTGCTCAATAGAAATAACCATGGTTAAAATAATGGCGAAAGTGAGTAAAACGGCCAATACTGGCAAAAAAATAATCCATTTAACAATACTTTGTTTTTTTGCACTTAACAATGTCCGCTCCAGAAAAGTTAATGTAGAGTTATTACTTTATCAAAATTTTCTAAAATTTGTGCAACCCTTTCCTGCCACATATTGGCAAAAAGTTTCTTTTCTTCGCATGTGAGTAACCCTGTAAAGAGTTTAGGCATGTATGCTTGCATAGAAGGATTGATGGCAATGCAC
>RZYK01000233.1 GCA_009930355.1 Campylobacterota bacterium
TCATCCTTATAGGAAATTTTTCTTCTTTTAAAAAAATTAAAGACGAATTGTAACACATTCCTTACAAAAAGAGGTTTAAATTTCTGGTTTAATCCAATCAACAGCATTATGCATAATACCAATAAGTGATGTTGAAACAGGACTAATCTCTTTGTTAACAACCGTAATACTATTAGGAATCACTAAAAAAAGATAAGGATTATCCGCAACAATCAAAGAAAAAATTTCTTGATACAGTGCATTAAATTTTTCTTGATTCACTGTTTTTTCTGCTTTTTTAATCAGCGCATCGACTTTTTCATTGTGATAACCCACAAAGTTAAAGCCCCCTTTTCGCTGCGACTCACTGTGCCAAATACTATACGCATCAGGTTTCAAGCCCAAAGACCATCCCATTAAAACCGCCTCAAAATTTCGAGGAAGGATTACTGTATTTAAAAAAGCTTGCCACTCCATAATGCGCAGTTTCATCACAACACCCGCACGTTTGAGTTGGTGCTGAAGAATTTGCGCCGAATAACTTCCACTTCCACTCGCACTTGTAGAGAGTTCAAACGTAAAGGGATTTTTTTCATCATAACCCGCCTCTTTTAAAAGCGCTTTAGCTTTGGCGATATCTTGTTTTGGTGCTTTAACGTTTTGATTAAATGCACCTGTACCTGGCATAAAAGGACCTGTGCACACTTTGCCGTGCCCAAAGTAAAGAATATCCACCAATTCTTCTCTATCAATTGCCAAAGAGAGTGCTTCTCGAACGCGAGCATCTTTGAACTTTTCACTCTTTAAATTAAAACCCATATAGGAATAAGTGTGGGCAATATCTTCATAAATGGCATAATTTTTACGAAAATTTTCATCAATTTGACGTTCTAACTGTAAAGGAGTAAGCGTCCCTACATCGAGTTTTTTAGATTTGAGCATTAAAAATTCAGATGAACGATCAGGTAAGTAGTGAAAAATGATTTGATCAAGATTGGGTTTATGAATGAAATAGTTTGCATTGGCTTTTAGGACAATATTTTTAGAGGTAGCAAACGCTTCAAGGGTATAGGAACCTGTTCCCATAGGAGATTGATTAAACTTACTGCGCATCAAGTCACTCTCTAAACGCAAACTATGTTCAGGCAAAACTTCCATCATCCAAATTTCTAGGGCTTTAAAATAAGGATATTTATATTTGACTTCAATCGTATAAGGGTCTAATATCTTTACATGTAAAACATGCATAAACCCTGATGAATAGGGTGTAAAAATCTTTGGAGAGATAATCGTCTCATAGGTAAAAAGTACGTCTTTAGCAGTAAAAGGTTCTCCATCGCTCCATTTTACATCATCTCTTAGCTCAAAAATGAGCGTCGTTTCATCAACAAAATAGTAGCGCTTCGCCAATTCAGGGATGATATTCGCATCTTTATCATACGTGACTAACGCATTAAAAATCCATTGCGTAATTTGTGAACTTGTTGAATCCGTCGATAAAATAGGATTAATACGACTAGGATTCGCCGAAATAGATAAATGAAGCGTACTTGCGACCATAGGAGATATACAAAAAATAAGTATCAATAAAAGTGTTTTCATAGGAAGATTATATTAGATTTTTGGGCAAAAAAAAAGCTTCCAGACCGGGCAAATCTGAAAGCTCTCTAAAAAAGTTAAGTGATTCACAAAAAGGAGGTAATTGTCTT
Source organism: Campylobacterota bacterium (assembly GCA_009930355.1). GTDB lineage: Bacteria > Campylobacterota > Campylobacteria > Campylobacterales > Sulfurospirillaceae > Sulfurospirillum. Next base: position 1,689 of record RZYK01000233.1, read on the forward strand.
GGTAGTGAAAGTATAGAGTAACTCTTTAAACGTTCTATTAATCCTTTGTAAACAAAAAGTTAATAAGACTTTTTTTATCTTTTTATATACAATTTTACTCTTTAGCGTTATACTTCAGTTACACCATAAAGGGGGAAATAATGACTTTTGAAATGCTCAATGACTACTGCCTCAGCTTGAAAGGTACTGTAAAAGAGTACCCTTTTGATGAAACCACTGCCGTCTATAAAGTAGGTAATAAAATCTTTGCCCTATTAGATGAAGAGAGTAATCCTCCTCGCATTAACCTTAAGTGTGATCCTTATTATGCAAGAGAATTACGAGAAATTTACGAAAATGTTATCGCGGGTTATCATATGAATAAAAAACATTGGAATACAATCATTTGCGATAAGCGCATTGATAATTCCCTGCTTTTTGGCTGGATTGATGACTCTTATGAACTCGTTTACAAAGGTCTTTCTCAAAAAATGAAAGCATTTGTTTCCAATAGCTAAACCTCATGGAGTTTTAAAAAAGCCTCCGCTTCTTCTAACTCTTCCTCGCTAAAGACAACAATGCCCGCTTTATGCAAAGCTTTACATGTAAAACCAGAATCATGCACATGGGTATGCGAAAATGTGCCATCATAAATAATATTTTTTCCACAAGAAGGACTTCTGGCTTTTAAAATTGCCATGACAACACCATTTTCATGTGCGATTTTCAAAGTCTCGTCTGAGCCTTTAATAAAAGCTTTAGTCACATCTTCACCTTCACAATTCACCACACGTCCAGAACCATACACCACTTCACAAGGAGGACGAGGCGTGCTCAGTCCACCTAAGACTTCAGGACATGCAAGCACCAAACGCCCCTCTTTTTTCCACTGCTCTATTATCGTTACATGTAAAAGGTTATTGCCACCATCGTACTTCACATTTTCGCCCATTAAACAGGCACTGATAAGTATTTTAGTGTTCATCTTGTTTTGCATTTTTCACTTGCCATCGTAACTGCTTATAACGTAATCTATTTTTCAACCGTTTTACCTTATCGATATCTCTCATATCAATGCTAATCGACGTATCCTCAACATCACTTCCCTCTTTTATCGTAATATTATCCGCCTTATTGAGTGCTAATTTTTGAGAACCAAACACACTTCGATGCCCCGTAATCAAAAAGGCAATGACCACGCTGAGTGCTGCGTAATTGGCCATATGCACCCCAAAAAGTTCCACCGCCATAATAATAGACGCAATTGGAGAATTTGTCGTCCCAGCTAACACACTCACAAATCCAAGGGCGGCAAACAACGCAATGTGATCTCCTGTAATATGCCCAAAAACAACTCCACTTGTCGCCCCCACATAAAAAACAGGAGTAATAATTCCCCCACTTCCCCCAGAAGCAAGCGTCATAGAAGTAAA
>RZYK01000234.1 GCA_009930355.1 Campylobacterota bacterium
AAGTCATCGGAAGTGTGGCACTTCGAGATTACGTGGAAGATGAGTTGCTATGAAACGAAAAATATGTGTGGTTACAGGAACCAGAGCGGAGTATGGCTTGCTCTATTGGTTGATGAAAACCATAGACGCTGATAAGGATTTAGAATTGCAACTTATTGTCACAGGGATGCATTTAAGTCCTGAGTTTGGTCTTACTTACAAAGAGATTGAAAAAGAGTTTAAAATTGATAAAAAAATAGAGATGCTTCTCTCTAGCGATACGCCTGTGGGTATTTCCAAATCTATGGGCTTGGCTCAAATCTCTTTTGCTGAAGCCTATGATGAATTAAAGCCTGATATGATAGTCATCTTAGGCGATAGGTATGAAATGCTCAGTGCTACAAGTGCAGCGATGATAGCACGAATTCCTATCGTTCACTTGCATGGGGGAGAGACAACCGAGGGTGCGTTTGATGAGTCTATTCGTCACTGCATTAGCAAAATGAGTTATCTTCATTTTACGGCTACGGAGGCGTACCGAAAAAGAGTCATTCAACTGGGAGAAGAGCCTAGTAGGGTCTTTAATGTCGGTGGCATGGGCATAGAAAATATTAAACGATTAACACTACTGAGCAAAGATGCCTTTGAGAAAGCGATTGAGTTTAAACTGAACACCAAAAATTTGCTAGTGACATTTCATCCTGTGACCTTAGAAAATGCGACCGCACAGGAGCAATTTCAAGCATTGCTCAATGTACTTGATGGATTAAAAGATACGCATCTCATTTTCACCAAAGCCAATAGCGACACAGATGGAAGAGTGATTAATCAGATGATTGATACTTATGTAAGCCACAATGCGCACAAAGCCATTGGATTTACCTCCTTAGGGCAAGTCCGATATCTCAGTGCTTTGCAGTTTGTGGACGCTGTGGTGGGAAATAGCTCCAGCGGATTAGCCGAAGCACCGAGCTTTAACATAGGCACGATTAATATAGGCGATAGGCAAAAAGGACGCATTAAAGCCTCCAGCGTGATTGATTGTGAGCCTACGATAGAGGGTATTGAAAATGCCTTAGAAAAACTCTATTCACACACATTTCAAGAAGCGTTACAACAGGTTGAAAATCCATACGGGGATGGATGTGCGAGTGAGAAAATTGTGAGTGTCTTGAAAACAGTAGATTTAGAGAAAAGCCTTAAAAAAACATTTTATGACATAGAATCTTTGGAGAAAATATGAGAACAAGAATAATCGTAAAATTAGATGTTAAACCACCTTATGTAGTCAAGCCAGTACATTTTGAGGGCTTAAGGAAAATAGGATTACCAGTTGATTTAGCAAAAAAGTATTACAATCAAGGTGCTGATGAAGTTATGTATATAGATATTGTTGCTTCGCTCTATCAAAGAGAAATATTGTTTGATGAGATTGAAAAAACAGCCAATGAACTTTTTATACCGTTTGGCGTTGGTGGTGGTATTAAAACAATTGAAGATATTTCAAAGTTATTTCATAGTGGAGCGGATAAAGTAGCTATTAATACTTATGCTGTGCAAGAAAATTCTGAGATCCTTAATGAAGCTGCACAAATTTTTGGAAACCAAGCTGTTGTAGTAAATATAGAAGCTAAAAAATGGGATGATTGGTATGAATGTTATACGGATTGTGGGCGTATTCGTTCAGGAAGAAATGTTATTGAATGGGCAAAAGAAGTTGAAGCAAGAGGTGCTGGAGAAATATTTTTACAATGTGTAGATACCGATGGAAGACAAAGAGGATTTGATATAGAATTATCAAAGCAAGTAGTTGATAGTGTAAATATTCCTGTAGTCGTAGCTAGTGGAGCAGGTAAGTTAGAAGATATAAAAGAGCTTATAGAATATGCAAGACCAAGTGGAGTAGCACTATCAAGTTTGCTTCACTATGATAAATACACAATTAAAGATATCAAAGAATATTTAAGAAGTAATGGAATTGAGGTATCAAAATGAGTAATATAATCGGACTTATTAACTATGGAATAGCAGGAAATATCCACAGTATCAAAAAAGCTATAGAAAAAGCTGGTGGTGTTGTAAAAATTGTAAACAATGAAAATGAACTGAATAGCATAGATAAAATTGTCATTCCAGGGGTTGGAAGTTTTAAAGATGCCATAAATGAACTTCGAAAAGATGGGTTACTAGAACCTTTAAAAAAAGCAATTCATACAAAACCAACTCTTGGGATTTGTCTTGGTATGCAAATACTTGCTACTTTAGGTTTTGAATATGGTAAAACACAAGGGTTAGATGCTATCAAAGCTGAAGTAAAACCAATGCTTGTTGATGCCAAAGTACCACATATGGGATTTAATACGATTGATGTAGTAAAATCAAATCTACTTTTAAATGGGCTAGAAAATGAAGAGTTTTATTTTATGCACTCTTATGAGGTTATAAACTATACTGAAATTGCTTCACTTAGCGATTATGCAGGGCATACGTTTGTCTCATCTGTTCAAAAAGAGAATATTTATGGAGTACAGTTTCATCCAGAAAAAAGTCGTGATGCTGGACTTAAACTATTTAAAAATTTTATAGAACTATAGGAGAAGAAGGATGAGTGAATTATTTGGAAAGTATGGATTACCCTTAGAAGTAAAATTTTGTAAAAAATGTACAATGAATAATCAAAGACCATCTTCTACTGTTGAATTTAAACAAAAAGAGGGAGAGAAGAAAAGAACTCTTGCATTTGGAGAGGATGGAATATGTGAAGCATGTAAATATGCTGAAAAGAAAAAAACAATAAATTGGGAAGCAAGACATAATCAACTTGAAGAACTGTGCAATAGATTTAGAAGAAATGATGGGCGATATGATGTTATAGTACCTGGAAGTGGTGGGAAAGATAGTGTTCAGGCAGCACATATTTTGAAATATAGGTACAACATGAACCCAATTCTAATCACGTGGCCACCCGCGTTGTATACGGAAATTGGAAAAAGGAATTTTGACTCGTGGCTTAATGCTGGATTTGCAAATTACACTTACAATCAAAATAAAAAGCTTCACAGATTTTTAACTCGAAGCGCTTTTTTAAATCTTGGGCATCCTTTTCAGCCT
>RZYK01000235.1 GCA_009930355.1 Campylobacterota bacterium
AAGAACCAAGTGAATTGTTTTTGTTTTCATCATTTTGATATCATGCTAAACAATCAAGGTGTGCACTTTAGATAGTTATATGATTCAATATAAACCCTTTATTAGATGCCTTCATATTGTTCTTTTCATAATCCCTTAATACACCAAAATTGGCATTTACTTTTGCATTTGGGGAGAGAATAAATAAATGAAAAAAAACAAAGGGAAGAAAATCTTCAACACAGATCGAATAGAGTGAAACAATAATTCTATTATCATATAATTTGTTATGTTACTGAACGATGATGTGACAATCGAACTGAAAAAATTATATGAAAGAAAGAATAGAAAATAGACGATTAACATCCGTCCAAATTGCACAATCAATATCTTCCTGTATGTCAAAAAATGATACATAGTTATATAATACCCGTTGCAAGCTGTTAATTAATATACCATGAAATATTAAAATAATTACCTGCAACAGGCATAACAATTGATTAGATCACCAATGTTTTAAAAAAGTAAAAGGCAGAAATAATAGTCACAGCTGCAACAAACGCTCTGCCTAAATTTTCCCCGGCTTCTGAATACCCCATTTCATAACCCTCCGACCAACCTCCACCATTGACATTTTTCAATTCAGACAATAATAATTCCTTCATTTCGATATTCTTTAAAATAACGCTTTCCAAACTCCCACAATAAAAGAAGCTATCGCTCCACATACCATACCACCAGCTGTAGCAGAACCGTCAGCAACCCATGCTGCAGATTCTTTATCCATCATAATGTAAGGCTCATATTCACCTCCGTCTACTTCTTCCAATTGACGAGCATTTAGCTCAAAAAATCCTACAGTTTTCATACAAAACAAATTTAATCAATTAATTACTTACTTAACTAATCTTCGAAATTTTTCAGGGCGCCTCTGAATTACTGCAACAAATATGGAATCCTTCCATGCAATTAAGATACACGAAAGCATCACTTCGAGTTAATTTATCCTAAACTACTCCACCGGATATAATTGTAGATCTGCTTCATTAAGTTTTTCATATCCAAATTCAATTCGCAATTGACATGGAGAAGCATAGTAAAATGACTGCCGGATACGACTATACCTGATCTCTGCACCCAGATCAGAGAGCTCATCCAAGATGTTGTAGAGCTGCCTTCTACTCAAATGCAATTTACCGGCAAATGTTTCCGGGTTACCGGTTGCCTCTGTTTGGATTAGATGATGCATATACTCCAATCGGTCTATTTGTTTAAAAAGAAACATGATAAACATTTTATAATTACCAACATGAATTGCATTAGTCGATCATATCAAATTGTGCACGCCATAATCTGGCATAGATTCCGCTTTCCTTCAGTAAGCTTGTATGGGTTCCCTGTTCCATGAGTCGACCTTCTTCCAACACCACAATCTGATTAGCTTCTTTTACCGTACTCAGTCTGTGGGCGATGACAATGATTGTTTTTCCTTCCGCTGCCAGGTTATTGATCGTATCTTTGACATACTTTTCTGACAGTGAATCGAGCGAGGACGTTGCTTCATCAAATATCAACACTTCAGGATCCTTATACAATGCCCGTGCAATAGCAATGCGTTGTTGCTCTCCACCCGAGAGAGTTGTTCCATGTTCGCCAACATAGGTATTCAGACCATTTGGCAGTGCATTGACAAACTCTCTCAAGCCTAACTGATCAGTGATATCGGTAACAAGTTTTACATCCGGCTGGAAATCACCCAGTGCTATATTTTCCAATATGGTGCCGGCAAACAACTCAATCTGCTGGGGAACGGTGCCAACCAATTTCCGCAGACTCTCGTTGGTTATTTGACGGATGTTGTAGCGGCCAATCCTGATAGCTCCACTCTGGATGGGATAGATATTCTGGAGCAAAGAGACAAGGGTTGTCTTTCCGGATCCGCTCTCACCCACGATTGCAGTGGTTTGTCCACGGGGAATGGTGAGGGACAAGTTGCTGAACACCTGTTTCCTGGTGCCATACCGAAACGAAACCTGATCAAGGATGATATCGCCCACATTGCTGCGTAACAGGTTTTGTTTTCGTTCCCCATCATTCTCCTCCCGGTCCAGATCCATGATTTGAAAAAGACGGTCTGCTGCTATCAAAGCATCCTGAATGGTCTGATTGGCTGTAATGAGAGAACCGATTGGTGAGATCACATAACCCACCAGTGAGTAAAACAGCATCAGTGTACCCGGTGTGATTTGCTGTCGGATTACCAGTGTGCTTCCCACCCAAAGAACAGCTACGGTTACTGATGATGAGACAAACTGGATCCCGCCCTGTGCCATGATTGACCCATAAATGCTGTGAAAGGTGTTACGCAGGAGTCGTACAAATCGATTTTCTGTTTTCACATTTGCAAAGTCTTCTACACCGAATCGCTTGATGGTATTGATGGAATGGATTGACTCCACCAGTTGACTTTCGAGCTCTGCACTGGTCTCCATAATCTTCCGCTGATACTTGCGGTTCAGACGATTGAAACCGATATAAATCGTCAGGAAAAGCGGCAGGGAGACAAGTGTGATCAATGCCAGTCGCCAGGAATAGAGAAGCATCACAACCATCGTGACAAGCAGGATCATCACATTTACCGCCAGATCGATGGATACGTTGTTGATAAAGTTTCTGATTTTGACCGCATCACCAACCCGTGAGATGATCTCACCCACACGCATGGTATCAAAAAATTGCTGGGGCAAAGTAAGCAGGTGCTTATAGTATCCAAGAATGAGAACCGCATCAATGTGCTGACCCGTACGCAATGCCAGGATACTTTTCATGGAACCAATGAATGTACGCAAGAGGATGATACCAATCATCACCACGCCCATCAGATGAAGGAGGTTGTAATTCTTATCGATCAACACGTAATCGGTGATTTTTCCCACATAGACCGATGTAGACAATCCCAGGACACTGAACATGATGGCTCCAAATAATGCCTGCCCCATGATTGCCTTGTGTGGCAGAAGCAACTCCAGGAAACGGCGAAGTGCACTTTTGGTTTGTTTGCCAACCATAAACGATTGTTCTTTTGT
>RZYK01000236.1 GCA_009930355.1 Campylobacterota bacterium
CCTCTGTACGCACTAAGCCCTTTAAGACCATAAATCATAATATCTTGAAGCTTTGCCAGATTTGCATCTTTACCACACGTACCCACTTCTTGACCTTTCGAACCACAGCCACCGATTGCGCTCATTGAGCATTGATCACAAAACATGTTTAAAGACATTTTTTATCCTCTTTCAAAATTTTCGACATCTTAGCAAGAGGAGATCCTTTCGTCATTGATTGATCTCAATCAAGACTTTTATACTTTACATGTAAAAGATAGTGGTTAAAATATTATTTACTTATAAAAGATACAATAAAATAATAATTATTATTAAGGAATCAATCATGAAATACCTCTACACCCTCTGTCTCTTCCTCTTATTACCGTTAGGATTATTTTCCAGTACGCTAAAAGAAGGTGCATCCATTCAATTCCCTATCATCAAAGACCAGTTTGAAAAAACAGTTCAGCTCACTCCCGAAACACAACAGATTATTGTTGCCTACACGCAAGCACAAGGCTCTTCCATTAAAACTTTTTTAGAGAGCCATCCGCATTATTTAACAGAAAACAATGCCCTTTATATTATGGACGCAACCGCTATTCCAAGCATGGTTATGAGCCTCTTTATGATGCCAAAATTTAAAAAATACCCCTATGCCATAGGGCTTTTAGAGAAAGAGAAAGATGTCGCTTATTTTCCTAAAAAAGAAGAGTTTATAACGATTATTCATCTAAATAATCTCAGTGTTACTAAGATAGAGTTCAAAGAGGCGTTTTAAATTCAGAGCGTTCTTGCACTTTGGCAAGGACGCTTATGCTTCGAACACACTTCCAAAACGACGTTCAGCTTGTGCATATTCTGAAACAATCGTTTCAAGTTCTCCCACAGAAAAATCTGGCCAGAGTGTTTTACTAAAGAAAAGCTCAGCATACGCAGCCTGCCAAAGCAAAAAGTTAGAAAGCCTGCAATCACCTCCTGTTCGAATCAATAAATCCACAGGAGGCATACCTGCGGTATCCAGATTGGATTCAAGGATTTCTTGCGTTATATTTCCTTTTACATGTAAAGATTTATTCACCGCTCGTACAATCTCATCGTGTGCGCCATAATTAATCGCAAGCACCTGTGTAAGACCCGTACAATGCGCTGTTTTCTCTTTGGCGTAAAGAATCTCTTGTTGCAAGGTCGTTGAAAATTTACTCATATCGCCAATCACATCAAAACGAATATTATTTTCTAAGAGTGTTGGAATTTCACTGTGAAGGTATTTGGAAAGTAGCTTCATTAAAACACTGACTTCCGCTTTGGGTCGGCTCCAATTTTCCGTGCTAAACGCATAAAGTGTTAAATAACGCACACCCATTTTAGAGGCATATTTTGTAATTTCACGTACCTTTTTCGCACCCTCTTTATGCCCAAAAGAGCGCTCTTTTCCTTGACGTTTTGCCCATCTACCATTGCCATCCATAATAATGGCTAAATGCACTAAATCATTCATAATTTCAACTTCTTTTATCCAATTTTTACTGCGCCCATTTTATCTACTTTGGCTTTAGCTTTACTTGACAAATCTGCCCACTTTGACTAAAATTACGCCATTGCTACTTTTTTAGAATTCTCACAAAGTAGCCTCATAAAAAATCGAATCAAGCAACTCTATCTTTGGGAATTTTCTGCCCTACCAGAGACTCTAGCTTCATGAACGATCAAACCAAATACAAAGAAGGCACAATGAGCGGAAACACTCCAACCTCAAACAACCAAACCTCTGCGCAAACGAAACCTGCCCATCATAACAAATCACGCACTCATGTTCCCGTTGATGGTTATAAAATAGAAAATTTAAGAACAATCCCTTTAGAAAAACTCTTAGAAATTGCTACCGAACTTGGCATTGAAAATCCTAATGAACTTAAACGTCAAGATTTAATGTTTGAAATTTTAAAATCACAAGTCAATCAGGGTGGATTCATTCTTTTTACAGGTATTTTAGAAATTGCAGGTGAAGGGTATGGCTTTCTTAGAGCCACCGATGCAAACTTTTCTGACAGCGCAAACGATGCGTATGTTAGCAGCACCCAAGTAAAGAAATTTGCACTTCGAACAGGTGATATCGTCACAGGTCAAGTGCGCCCTCCTAAAGATCAAGAGCGTTATTACGCCCTTCTAAAAATTGAAGCGATTAATTATCTTCCTCTTGCAGAAAGTAAAAAAAGACCTCTTTTTGAAAACCTTACCCCACTTTATCCTACTGAAAAAATTAAACTCGAATACGACCCAATGAAAATTACAGGACGTGTGTTAGATCTTTTTACGCCTTTAGGAAAAGGACAACGTGGACTTATCGTAGCACCTCCAAGAAGTGGTAAAACAGAGCTAATGAAAGAGCTCGCACACGGTATTGCACGCAACCATCCCGAATCTGAGCTGATTGTTCTTCTTGTTGATGAACGCCCTGAAGAGGTGACGGATATGCAACGCTGTGTTCAAGGCGAAGTCTATAGCTCAACGTTTGATATGCCTGCATCAAATCATGTACGTGTGGCAAACCTTGTCATTGAAAAAGCAAAACGCCGTGTGGAAATGGGCAAAGATGTGATTATTCTTTTAGATTCGATTACACGACTTGCTCGTGCATACAATACCGTCACCCCTTCTAGTGGAAAAGTGTTAAGTGGTGGTGTGGATGCCAATGCATTGCACAAACCAAAACGTTTCTTTGGTGCCGCTCGAAATATTGAAAATGGTGGAAGTTTAACCATTATCTCAACCGCACTGATTGAGACAGGCAGTCGAATGGACGAGGTTATTTTTGAAGAGTTTAAAGGAACAGGTAACAGTGAAATTGTCTTAGATAGAAACATTTCAGACCGTAGAATCTACCCAGCTGTCAATATTATGAAATCAGGAACGAGAAAAGAAGAGCTTCTTCTAAGCCCTGATACCCTACAAAAAGTATGGGCACTTCGTAGTGCTATTAATCAAATGGAAGATATCGAAGCCTTAAAGTTCTTGTATGCAAAAATGCTCAAAACGAAGGATAACGAAGAGTTACTCTCCATTATGAACGAATAAGA
>RZYK01000237.1 GCA_009930355.1 Campylobacterota bacterium
GAACCGCTCAAAGCAACACGTTCATAGCTTACATGCGTAATCGGAGCTTTCTCACTCGCTTCCGCCAAACGCCATCCTGGCCAACCGTCCATAAACCAGTAGTTAATCAACATAATATTAATCAACCAAATCAGTGGAATCATCGGAAATTGCTGTGGATGCGAGAAACCCTCTTGTGTCCCTAAGAAAAGATGCGCTGTTTTATAATAAACATAATAAAGCACCACCGCTCCAGCAATAGACGCAACCGTTCGTAAAAAGACATTCATCACTTTACTGTACGCATTGAAGCCATTTTTCATGTAAAAATGCATATAAAGTGCTGGTAAAAGCCAGAAAATCGCCATTTCACCCACATGCAACCAACGCCAATCAGGAGAAGCATCCCTTCTGGTTCCTCGAATCGCCTCGCCCCACACTAATTCTTGTGCAAAGTAGAGAAAGAAGCTAAGCGCTACGGCAATCACAATAATCCCAAAGAAAGAAGCCACACGGCGAAGCCATGGTGTTTCTATCATGGAGAAAGGATAACGCTCCCAAATCGTCTCATGCATCCACACAATCACCGTACAACACATAATCCATGCGATGTTAAAGTTACCATGCACCGTTCCTGCAAAATCTTCCCACCACGGAGGCGTAATCGCCGCAAATTTTTGCCACGGATCAAATAAAATCGCCATGTGAGAGTGAAATGCCACAAAATAGACAATCACACTGATAAAAAAGGTAAACATCAAAATAGAAAAGCCTTTAACAGGCTGAGTGAGTTTATCCCACGGTGAACTCTCCATTGCTACCACCCACGCAGGACTGAGCCACGAAGCAATCGCCGCAAACATCAAAATCGCTTGTGCGGAGTATTCCAAAGCGTAAAACTCAACAATGCCCTCTTTGGTCAAACGCTCAGGACTAAAATAGGCAATGGCATACTCGCCTAAAATCGTCTCAAAAAACCCTTTGAGCACAATCATAAACAACACTACGGTGAGCGTCGTTAAAATGACTCCTTTTAAAACAGGATGCGTATTTTTCAGCCACGACCTACTAAAAGGCCAAAAGTCAAAAATGTACGCTATCCAAATCATAATGACCAACAGCCAACGACACCACATGTAGCCCACATACGGCGTGTACATACGCATAATACCCCTTGGGTCTTGAAATATCCACCATGAGACATAAAACAATGTCAAGACAAAAAGAGTATTGAGCAGTATGGGTAAAGGACCACTAAAACGTTTCACCAAACTTCTCTCTTCGAGATAAAGCGGTGTTTCCATGAGAAACCTCCTGCAGTAATATTTTAAATGCATAGAGTTATTATAGGAGGAGAGTGTCTGGGGATTGTCTCAATTCAAAAGAAGAAAAGAAGAAAAAATGTCTCGCAAATGTCTCATTTAGGAAGCACAATGGTAAAAACCGCACCCCCATCTTCGTTGTGTACTTTTAAGACACCCTTACAGTGTTCTTCCACCACGGTTTTAGACATACATAAACCAACACCTGTACCGTCTTTGTGGAGTTTGGTTGAAAAATAGGCTTCAAAAATTTTCTCAAACAACGCCTCTTCAATTCCTCCAGCGTTATCTTTGATTTCTAAAAAGAGGGCTTGCTCGTTGCTATACGTTTTAATCCAAATCATAGGCTCTTTAACACCATTATCCATCAACGCATCCTCTGCGTTTTTGATAATATTTAAAATCACCTGCGCTAACTCATTCCCATATGTCTCTATCGCTTCTTTACATGTAAACTCTGTGAAAATAGAGATATTTTTACTCGTTAAAAGTGGTTTTGCGATACTCAGCGTTCTTTCAACCAACGCCTCTAAGGTGACCTTCTCTTTTTGTTTGAGTGATTTGAAAAAATTGCGAAAATCATCAATCGTCTTGGAGAGATGCAACACATACTCCTCAATGTGCTCAACCTCTTCTTGAAACGCTTCTTTTTCTATCTCACCCATTGCGATGCGTGCCGATAAATAACTCGTCGTAGCCCCAATGGCGGCTAAGGGTTGCCTCCACTGATGGGCTATCATGCTGAGCATCTCGCCCATTTGAATGAGACGGGATTGGTATTGAAGCTGTTTGTCTTTTTCACGCAATTTTTCAAGCTGGATTTGCACTTCGTGATGCAAGGTTTCATTGAGCTGTTTGATTTTTCGCTCATTTTCTTTTTGTTTGGTAATGTCTAATGTCGTTCCTATTAATTTAGTGGGCACACCATTTTCATCATAAATCGCTTTACGATAGGTATTAATAAACACCCGACGCCCATCTTGACGCATAATCTCATAATCCAATACTTCACTCTTCCCACTTTGCAGGGCTTTTTCATTAATGGCGTGCATACGTTTCAGATTTTCAGGACTTAAATAGCGTTGAAAGCACTCCAGCGTTGGAACAAAAGAGAGTGGATTTTCACCATAAATATAATACATCTCCTCAGACCACTTCATATGATGTACGTCATCCAATAAAATTTCCCAACTTCCAAAATGCGCAATCGCCTCGGCATTACGTAAAAGTGCCTCACTCTGCTTTAAACGCTCTTGGGTCTCAATACGTTCTGTGATATCCGTAATCGTCCATAACACTTCTTCATTAGAGGGAATCGAATCGCCTGCAATGCGAAGCCAAATAACTTTGCCGTTTTTGTGTTTAAAAGGGTACTCTAAATTAAGCGCTTCATTTTGCCTTACTTTATTAAAAGCGATCTCAGCAAAATTGACATACGCTGCATAGGATAAATGTAATTCAAACGCTGAATGATGCAAAATCTCATCCGTGCTATAACCAAAGATTTTACAAAATGCCTCATTGGCTTCAATAATCAAACGCTCCTTATCGACAATAAAAATTCCCACACCGCTGTTGCTAAAGAGTTGCTCGAACCGTTCAGCTTTTTGTTTGAGCGTTGCTGTGCTACTTAAAGGTGAAGCCATCGTAGTTTATACCCTTCCCCATAGATACTTTGTATGAGATCGCATCCTAATTTTTGGCGCAAACGAGACAAAAGGTTACGCACACGTTTATTATCACT
>RZYK01000238.1 GCA_009930355.1 Campylobacterota bacterium
TAAATCCCCTTCAGAACTTGAGAGTTCTTCTACGACACCATTAAGGTTATCCAGTGGTTTAAGCAAGCCTTTAATAAGAAGAATCATAATGCCGATGGAAAGGATGAGCATGACGATGCCTACAAGCATTAACTCTTTAATTTGGGCATTTAGAAAAGCATACGCTGTCTCTTGGTCAAAGGTAATTGCAGGAATCCATCCGCCCGTCTCTTTAGAGATTTTAAAAGCAATAATTTTCGCCTTGCCATCTTTGGTATATTCTATTAAACCTGTATCTTTTCCTGCTAATTTTTGGGCAAGTTCTGCATTTACATTTTTAAGATCTTTACCCAAAAACTCTTTATTTGGATGGGCGATAAAAATCCCTTGTGTATCAATGAGTGTTCCATATCCGCCATTAAAATTTACATCTGAGGTAGCTTTAATGAGCACATCCAAAGCAATATCTAAAATAACACCGCCTAAATACTTTCCATCTTTCATAATCGGTGCCATAATGGAAACAATCAGTTTATTGGTTGTCGCATCCACGTATGCATCAGTGACACCCACTTTTTGACTTGCTTTAATCGTCTTATACCATCCTCGAACGCGTGGGTCGTAGCCTGCTGGCATAGGCGTTCCTGAACCTGTATAAGCTGTTCCATCTTCTAAACCTACGGTCGTATCAAATCCGCCTAAAGTTTTAGTCGTCTCTTTCAAAATTGCCATTACATCAGACTTTTCCATTGTTTGGACATCACTTAAATAGCGACTTGCACTCTCAACTCCACCTTTTTTGCCTGCAATCCATACATCAATATAATCAGTGAGTGCGCGTGAAGCCATCTGAAGGCTCTGCTCCACTTGGGCTACACTGTTTTTCTTGGTATCTATATAACTAATAAACCCAAAAATACTTAAGCTTGCAAACATGAGCACCGAAATGGTGGCTAAAATTTTGGCTTTGAACGACATGTAAACTCCTTATCCTCATAATTTTGTCACTTTAATTATATCGTCAAAATGTTACAAATGTGTTGCACAAATGACGTAAAAATAGCTTTTTGTTACCAATTCGCAATGAACTTTCTCTAAAATTCTTCACAAATATAGGCATTGGAGTCTTTTTATGTTTTCAACACTTTTAAAACAACTTAGCATTAAACAGCGTTTCTATTTAGGATTTTTAACCATTTTTAGTGCATTTGTGATGATTGCACTTATTTATAGCTTAAGCTTCGTGCATCAACAAAGCTTTTTTCATACACAAATCGACCAATCCAAAACCCTTCGAATACACTTGCAAGAGACCACCCAGATGAATACCAAAACGATCGGGCAATTTTCTATACTTGAAAAAGACGCTCAAACTATGACCCAATTTTACAACGACCTTTTTACTTTGCGCACTCTTCGCAACGAGCTTCAAACACTTAACTTCAAACCCTCGCAACAACGAAAACTTGAACGTTTAAGTGAGGAGTTGACCCAATGGCAAAAGAGTGCTACGGGAATGCACCCGTTTATTGCCCCTTATGCTTCACAATTCACCATTCTTACAGAGCGATTAAAAGCAGAAGCCAATGAAGATGTGGTACGAGATATTGCCCTCGTCATTGAAGATATTACAGGAAAAGTGATTGATGAAGCACTCACATTTAACGATAAAACACTCAAAAGTATGCAAGCTTTAGGTCAAAGTATTGACTACCTTAATCAAGAGCTTGAAGAAGGAACAAAAACCCTTACATCAAGCCATCTTGCCTTAGAAAACCTCCTTAAAAGTACCCAAAAAGACACTTTATATCTCTTAATTGCCGCACTTTTTTTTGTTTTAACCCTCTTTCTTTTATGGTTTGCCATTCGCTTTATTGTACGCCAAACACTGCTGATGCGTGATGAGTTAGCACGTATGATTACGCATGAACAGCACATTGATTTGCGTCAGAAAATTACCATACCTCAAAGCAATAGCAAAGATGAGTTAGATGGTATCGCTCGTATGATGGGCTCTGTTTTTTTACATGTAGAAAGCACTATTGTCCAGATTGACACGATTGCACAAGATGCACGCCACTTTGCGCAAAGCCTTCAAGGGACATCGCAAAGCTTACTTGAAACGATTCATGCGCAAGAAAATAGCATTGAAAAGATGAAGCAACCCATAGAAACACTTAAACACACTCTCAGCCAATCAGAGGGAATGAGTGAGCAAACCAAAGAGGTTTTAAAACAAAATATGAATGTTATGGGACACTTTATGAGTGACTTAGAGGCTTTAAACAGCGATGTTTCTCAGAGCCAATATGAACAAAGTATCATTTACACACAGATGCAAGAACTCACCACACATGTGGCACACATGCAAAATGTTTTTACCCTCATTGATGAAATTGCAGACCAAACCAACCTGCTAGCGCTTAATGCTGCCATTGAAGCTGCACGGGCGGGTGAACATGGAAGAGGCTTTGCCGTCGTTGCCGATGAAGTGCGAAAATTAGCAGAACGTACGCAGGAGAACTTAAACAGTATTGATGTCATTGTTAAAGCCATTATTGAAGGTGTTGTGCAAAATACTAAACGCCTTGATTGTGTCACGACATTAATGGAAGATACCGCTAAACGTATGGCTTCGCTAGGAAGCATTGCCACGCATACGCAAAAAGAGATTAACCACTCTTTAGGCATCGCAGATGAGGCCGTACACCTCTCCCACGCTGTCTCATACAATGTTAATTTCCTGATTGAACAGATGCAATCAACCCTAAAACTAAGCCTGACGAACAAAGATAAAGGCAATGCAGTCGCAACCGTTTCAGAAGAACTTTTTAGCATTTCACACACGATGATGCGTACACTCTCTCGTTTCTTACATGTAAAAAACACTTAAGAAGTAAACCTTTATTACTAGAGATTTACTTCTTTACATGTAAAAAGAAAGAAAGCCCTAAAACTTACCTTTTTCTTTCAGTTTTTTATACCACGCATTGTGAAGATACTTCACCTCTTCTTCTTCCAC
>RZYK01000032.1 GCA_009930355.1 Campylobacterota bacterium
TTCCAGTCACTTTCTTTTGGAGGAAATACAACAATAAGCGCCTCTTGTTCTTCCCATTCAGCAGGTATTCTTCGTTTCATTGGATTTCCTTCGTGTTTTTTGATAAGGGTCAAATTATACCAAAATGTACTACTGTTTTTTGGGGCGAAACTAGATAAAATGGTGAAAATGACTCTTTACATGTAAAGGATATGTGTGCTACTTCGAGATAAAAACAATAAAAGTATTAAACACATTAACCTCATGGCGCTGGTGTTTGCACTGCTGTTTGCTTTTGTGGCAACGGGCGTGATTATTTTAAATGAGTATCTTTCTTTTAAAGCGGAAAATGAAGCCCTAAGGGAGCGTTATAAAGAGGAACAAAAGAAGAGTGCTTTAAAGAATTTACACTTTCTAAGTGACATCGTACGCTATCGTTTTGAGCAGAGTAAAGAGGAAGAAGAGAGCGTTATTGAGAAAAAAATAGGCGAAGACATACGTGCACTGATGCGTCAAGAAAGCGAGCATCACTATGTGTTTATCCAAAAAAAGAATCAAGCCTTTGTGTATGTCACGCCTGCGTATGCCAATGCAACATTTTTGGATGATAGTGTCGAAAGCATGGTGTTTGAACCTTTGCAATGGCGTTTGGGTAGCGGTGTACAGATGCAAGGTGTGGAGGAGGTTTTAGCACACAATCAAAAAGCCTACGAAGATAAAATCATTGATTTTGTCCTTAAAATTTATATGCTCACACTCTTTTTGTATTTGGTAAGCACCATTGAATACCGCTATGTGAGTGAGCTGATAGGGCGTGAGATTCGGTTTATCAGTGTGTCGTTTAAAAAAGCTTCGCAAAATTACGAGTTTATTGATACAGAGAAAATTAAATTTCAAGAGTTTCAAGAAATTGTGAGTCAAGCCAATGCCATGATTGAACAGATTAAGAGTAAAAACAGTGCTTTGCTTGGGCTTAATAGCTCGCTTGAAGAGATAGTCGTGCAAAAAACACACGAACTCAAACAATCGGTTGAGTACACTAAAGAACTCTTAGAAAAACAAGACCGTTTTATTAAAAATGCCATTCATGAAATTAATACACCTTTGTCGATTATTTTGATGAACATTGATTTGTATAATCTTAAATATGAAAAAAATCGCTATTTGCTTAAAATTGAAGCTGCTGTGAAAGTATTGGATAATATTTATGGCGATTTGGAATATATTGTCAAAAAAGACAGGGTTGTTTACGAGAAAAAAATGGTTGATTTCTCAACATTTTTGCTGCAAAGGGTTGCTTATTTTGAAGATGTGGCAGAGGGCAATAAATTGGAAATGAAGACCCATGTAGCGCCTGATGTGTTTATTGTTTTTAATGAGATTGAGTTGCAACGCATTTGCGACAACAATATCTCCAATGCGATTAAGTACAGTTATGAAAATCATGCGTTACATGTAAGGCTTTACGAAGAGAAGCAAGCCATTGTTTTTGCGGTTGAAAACTCAGGTGAGACCATTCGCTCACCTGAAAAACTTTTCAATCGCTACTACAGGGAAGATGTAGCACGAGGTGGTTTTGGGCTAGGGTTGAATATCGTAAAAGAGATATGCGATGCCAATGGGGTGGATATTGATGTGGTGTCGCATGAAGAAAAAACATGTTTTAGCTACCGTTTTAAAAAGGAGAGGGATGAAGATTTTACTGCTTGAAGATGAGTCCATGCTTCGAAGCTCCATTGAAGAGTATTTGGAAGCATTGGGACATAAAGTGATTGCTTTTGGCAATGGAGAAGAGGCGTATGGTGCTATTTGCAAGGATGTTTTTGATTTGTTGGTGTTAGATATTAATATTCCTAAAATGAGTGGATTAACACTGTTAAAAGAGCTTAATAGCATCGAACAAGCGTATCCTACAATTTTTATTAGCGCTAATGTGGATATTGATGATATAAGCCGTGCCTTTGAATTGGGGGCTTCTGATTATCTTAAAAAACCTTTTCATCTCAAAGAGTTGGGACTTCGCATTGATAGGATTAAAAAAGCGTATGAGATAAAGCACTTACACCATGTCATTTTAAGCCCAAAATATGTTTTTTCCAAAGAAGAGCAGATGCTTTTTTACAACAATAATGTACAGGTGCTAACAAAAAAACAGTTACAAATCGTAACTCTGTTGTGTGAGAATATTGGTATCGTGGTGGACTTTGAAAAGTTTAGAAGTTACGTTTGGAATGAAGAACCTGTGGATAATGCCACCATTAGGGCTGAAATTAGCCGTTTTCGTAAACTTTTAAAAGAAGATTTTATTATTAACCTCAAAGGCGTTGGTTATAAAATTGACCGTTATTATCCAGAGAAAAAAGGATAATTGTTACAAATATACTCATTATAAAGATAGTTTTTTACAAAACTACACACTTCTTTTAAATGCTACGATAATGCTACGTTGCTCTTTTAGAATGCCCTTGTGACATTAAAGATCGACCTTACATTTTTGTGAGGTCGGTTCAAATTTATGAAGGAGCATTTATGAGTCAAAATATCTACGACAAAGTCAAAACTAACCCAAAATATGCAGAACTGGTGCAAAAGCGAAGTCGTTTTGCTTGGAAACTTGCCATTGTTATGCTGGTGGTTTACTACGCGTTCATTCTTGTAATTGCTTTTTCTCCCAATCTCTTTGCGATACGCATTGGAGAAGGTGTTACCACCCTTGGTATTCCTGTGGGCATTGGGGTAATTCTTATTGCGTTTATTTTAACGGGTATTTATACGCAAAGAGCCAATGGCGAATTTGATGACTTAACGACTCAAATCAAGGAAGATGTAAGGAGTGCACAATGAAATGGGGTTTTGTTTTTTGGGCACTTTCAAGTGCTCTTTTTGCAGCAGATGCTCAATTTAGCGGTAGACGTGATTTGAATATTGCAGCCATTGCTATGTTTTTAATTTTTGTTGTTGCCACACTGGGCATTACCTACTGGGCAGCACGTCGAACCAAAACGGCTAAAGATTTTTACACCGCAGGTGGAGGCATTACAGGTTTCCAAAACGGTTTAGCCATTGCGGGTGATTATATGTCAGCGGCATCATTTTTGGGAATCTCAGGACTTGTTTATATGAAAGGTTTTGATGGCTTAATTTATTCGATTGGCTTTTTGGTCGGTTGGCCTATCATCCTTTTCTTAGTCGCTGAGCAGCTTAGAAACTTAGGTAAATATACCTTTTCTGATGTTGCGTCATATCGTTTAAAGCAAACGCCGATTCGTACACTTGCGGCATCTGGTTCATTGGCTACGGTTGCACTTTACTTGATTGCACAGATGGTGGGGGCTGGACAGTTGATTCAAATCTTGTTTGGTATGGATTATGAGTATGCGGTTGTTATGGTGGGTATTTTAATGATACTTTATGTAACATTTGGTGGCATGCTCGCCACAACATGGGTGCAAATTATTAAAGCCGTGTTATTGCTCTCAGGGGCTACATTCATGGCAATTATGATTATGTACAAAGTGGGTTTTAGCTTTGAAAGTTTGTTTGCTAAAGCGGTTGAGCTTAAAAAAACAAATGCTATTATGGCTCCAGGTGGCTTGGTCAGTGATCCCATCTCTGCCATTAGTTTAGGTATCGCATTGATGTTTGGCACAGCGGGTTTACCACATATCTTAATGCGTTTCTTTACCGTAAGTGATGCGAAAGAGGCACGTAAATCAGTTTTTGTTGCCACAGGATTTATTGGGTATTTTTATATCTTGACCTTTATCATTGGTTTTGGTGCGGTTATCCTTTTAACAGGCAATCCTGAGTATCTTGATACTGTAAAAGGTGGGATTATTGGTGGTGGTAACATGGCGGCAATTCATACCGCACACGCCATTGGTGGTAACATCTTTTTAGGATTTATCTCCGCCGTGGCATTTGCAACGATTTTAGCGGTTGTCTCTGGTCTTACGTTAGCAGGGGCAAGTGCGGTCAGCCATGATTTGTACGCCAATGTTTTTGCAAGAGGGCGTGCGGATGAGATGACAGAGATGAAAGTCTCTAAATACTCGACCATTGCCTTAGGTATTTTGGCAATTATTTTAGGCATTGCCTTTGAAAAGCAGAACATTGCGTTCATGGTAGGTTTGGCGTTTGCCATTGCAGCAAGTGCAAACTTTCCTATTCTTTTTCTCTCAATGTTTTGGGGTAAATTGACCACCAAAGGTGCTGTATGGGGTGGAGGTCTAGGCCTTTTGACCGCCGTGGTTTTGGTTGTGTTAAGTAAGGCGGTTTGGGTGGATATTTTAGGCTATAAAACAGCTATCTATCCTTATGGAAACCCAGCGATTTTCTCTGTTACGATAGCGTTTTTGGGTATCTGGTTGTTTTCTTTAATGGATAACAGCGAGGATGCTAAAAGAGAACATGCAGCGTATGAGCATCAGTTTATTCGCTCGCAAACAGGTATTGGTGCAGAGGGAGCCTCTAGCCACTAAGTTTTAAGGAATGTTCACAGGCTTTTTTAGCCTGTGAAACTTTTGTCCCAACACGATTGATAGTAGTCGTGTTGGGTTAAAAGTCTAATTTTATTAAAAGGATAGAAAAAATGTCACAACTTTTCGAACCAAACAGAGCCCTCAGTAGGGAAGCTAGAATTAAAAATATGTGTGAATATAAAGAACTTTGTATTCAAGCAGATGAAGATTTTGAGGGCTACTGGGACAAACTTGCACGTGAAAAACTAGAGTGGTTTAAACCCTATGATAGGGTTTTAAATGATGACAATGCTCCGTTTTACAAGTGGTTCGAGGGTGGAAAAATCAATGTGACCCACCAATGTTTAGGTCGACATCTCAATTCTCGTAAAAACAAAGCCGCCATTATTTGGGAAGGGGAAGATGGGCAACGCCGTATTATTACCTACTTACAACTCTTTTACCGTGTCAATCGTTTGGCAAACTTGATGAGAAACAAATTTGGTATTAAAAAGGGTGATAGGGTTGTGCTTTATATGCCAATGATTCCAGAAGCGGCCTTTGCGATGTTGGCGTGTGCGAAGATTGGGGCGATTCACTCAGTTGTTTTCGGTGGATTTTCAGCAGAAGCATTGCGTGATCGTGTTCAAGATGCCCAAGCAAAATTGGTGATTACCGCCGATGGTGCCTTTCGTCGTGGTAAGCCCTATATGTTAAAACCAATGGTAGATGAGGCTTTAAGAGAGGGGTGCGAGTGTTGTGAAAAAGTGTTAATTGTTCAGCGTAACTTTGAAGACATTGAGTACGTTCGTGGTCGAGACTATGTTTATAACGAAATTATTATGCAAGAGTCTCAATACTGTGAGCCTGAGTGGATGGACGCTGAAGACCCACTCTTTTTACTTTATACTTCAGGAAGTACGGGCAAGCCAAAAGGTGTTCAACACTCCAGTGCGGGCTACATTCTTTGGGCGCAATACACGATGGAACACGTTTTTGATGTAAAAGAGAACGATACTTTTTGGTGTACAGCCGATGTGGGTTGGATTACAGGGCATACGTACATTGTGTATGGACCTTTAGCGATGGGTGCAACGACCATTATGTATGAGGGCGTTCCAACCTTTCCTGATGTAGGTCGATGGTGGAGTATGATCGAAGAGCACCGTGTGAATCAGTTTTATACTGCACCCACAGCGATTCGTTTATTGCATAAAGAAGGAGTGGATGCGCCAAGTAAGTATGATTTAAGCTCACTTAAAGTGTTGGGAACGGTGGGAGAGCCAATTAACCCTGATGCGTGGATGTGGTACTATGAACAAATCGGTGGAGGCAAATGCCCGATTGTGGATACATGGTGGCAAACGGAGACGGGTGGGCATATGATTTCTCCACTTCCTGGTGCTACGCCGATTAAACCTGGTTCTGCGACATTTCCACTTCCTGGAATTAAAGCAGAAATTATTGATGAAAATGGCAATCCCACACCCAAAGGTGAAAAAGGATTCTTGTGTATCACGAAGCCTTGGCCTTCTATGATTCGTAATATCTGGGGTGATAGTGATCGTTTTGTGAAGTCTTATTTTGGAGATTGTAAAAAAGATGGTAAACCTGTCTATTTCTCAGGCGATGGGGCGATGTACGATGATGATGGCTACATCGTTATCACAGGTCGAACCGATGATGTTATCAACGTCTCTGGTCATAGAATCGGCACGGCTGAGATTGAAGCGGTGTTAGGGCATCATGAAAACGTCGCTGAAGTGGCTGTGGTTGGGCGTCCTGATCCGATTAAAGGGGAGGGTATCTTTGCGTACATCGTCATTAAGGGTACGGATAGTATTAGCGAAGAGGTGTATATGATTCAAGAGCTCAATAAGCTCATCGTAAAAGAAATTGGAAATATCGCAAAACTGGATGCCATTCGTTTCGTTCCAGGGCTTCCAAAAACGAGAAGTGGAAAGATTATGCGAAGAATTTTGCGCTCTATTGCTAAGCATGAGCCAATCACACAGGATATTTCAACCTTAGAAGATCCAAGTATTGTGGAGAAAATCCAAAACCTCGTTCAATTTTAATGCCTCAAAGCGGTTACATGTAAAATGTGACCGCTCCTTTTTTTTCTCCCGTAAAAACGTCTCCCAAAAATGGTATGATAATCAAACAGACTTCAATTATTTAGAGGAACATAATCTATGGCATTGCATATTATCAACCAACCGAACGATCAAAAAAAAGCCGTCAATGACGCAATGCGTTACCCCAATTTAGAGACAATGATTAGTGTGCCTTTGGGCATTGGAGAGTTTTACGAGGCGTGTAAGGATTATCCGATTTTATTTACCAAAAATCAAGAGGGGGATTGGCTTGCCATCGCTTTACTGGGATTTAACGATAAAAACGTCTATTTGGACG
This sequence comes from Campylobacterota bacterium, assembly GCA_009930355.1. Lineage (GTDB taxonomy): Bacteria > Campylobacterota > Campylobacteria > Campylobacterales > Sulfurospirillaceae > Sulfurospirillum. The sequence goes on from RZYK01000032.1 coordinate 6,855, forward strand.
AGAATCGTCGCTTTAAAAAAGGAAAATACTTGCCTGCTTTTTTAAGACGTTATCCGTTTAGTTTAGTGAAAAATGAGGCTAAAGAGGGCTTTTCTTTAGGTATTGAAGAGGAGGCTTTAGAAGAATTGAGTGCATCCAATCAGGCACGAGCTTTGTTTAAAGAGGATAAAACACCCAGCGAGTTGAGCAAAAACACGTTGGATTTTCTGATACATGTTCAAAGTGAATTGCACGCATGCAGCACGTTCATTAAAGATTTATATACGTGGGGACTTTTGGTGGAAAAAAGTGCTACTGTTTTGGATGAAGAGGGTAAATCACATACAATTAACGGATTTTTCACGCTCAATGAAGAAAAGCTCAACCATTTAAGTGAGAAGAAAAAACTCGACATCTGCAAAAAAGGAGCGATGCCTTTTATCACAGCACATCTCATTTCACTGAGCAATATCAGGCGATTGGGATTATAAGCTTTAGCGTTTACATGTAAATGTAGACGCTTTTTATAAAGAAGTATTGTAAAAATATTTGCGCTCTTTTTTAAGTTGAATCGGGAAAATCCCATAGCACTCTTTAAAGGCTTTGCTAAAGTGACTGAGGCTTTTGTAGCCTACATGTAAAGCTGCTTCTTGCACACTCATGTCATTATGCTCGAGGAGCTTCTTTGCTTCTGCTAGGCGATGGGCATGAAGCATTCCGTATACGGTTGTTCCAAAAAGTACTTTAAATCCTTTTTTAAGTTTAAATTCATTGAGGGCGCAAAGGTGAGCTAACTCTTTGAGTGAGGGAGGTGTTATAAGATTATTGAGTACTATCTCTTTGGCTTTATGTAATGCTTTATAATCATCCAAAGAGAAGTTTTCTTTTACATGTAAATAGGGTTTTTGAAACGTACCATAGACCAATTCGAGTAGTTTAGACTCTACAAAAAGCTCTTGCAGTTTTCCTTGAAAGATATGTTTGTTTTGTATTTGATTTAAAAGGATTTTTTGTGTGTGCATCATCTGTGCGTAATCATCTATTTGAAACATTTGTTGAGGCGAGGAAAGCGGATGTGAGAGTGTTGTTTCTTTTGAAAAGGATTCAACAAGCTCACGGGAGATGACAATCGAGTGGCTTGAATAGTGTTTGTTTTTCTCATAAAATCCCAATGAACGCAGACCCTTTTGAATGAACCCTTGCATCATACTTTTAGGTTGAATATCAAAGGTACGATTATCGCTGATGGATTTAAAATGAAGCGTTTCTCCTGCGTTAAAATAAAGAAATGATTGCTCTTCCATCTCCCACGAATGTAGATGAACCTCTTCGTTAAAATAGCCATCAAATGAACCATAAGCGATGCCATTGCCTGTATTGAAATAGCTAAAATGAATATTTCCAAACTCCTTTAAGACCTTAGCATTGCCTATTTTTCTAGGGGAGTGAGTGGAAAAGAGTTCGGGGGCTATTTCTAAAAAATCATAGTTTGTAAGGGTGATAGACATCGTAAATCCTTAGAGTATTGTTGTAAGTAAAAAGGATGAGTAGTCATAGGATTTCTTTTTACATGTAAAATGTTTTCTGTTTTAAAACGCTTTTGGGTGTATATCCAAAATACTTTGCAAATGCGCTTGTAAAGTTGCTTTGATGGGCATAACCGATGGTTTTTGCAACATCGTTTATATCCATTTCTCCTTGTTCAAGTAAATTTTTGGCATGCTCTAAACGGTGAGCACTGATGTAGTTAAAAAGGCTTTGATGAAAGAGGTGCTTGAAATTACGTTGGAGTTTTGTTGCATTGGTTTTAGCGATACGGCACAGTTCTTCAAGGCTTAGAGGCGCTAAGAGGTTTTCGTGAATATAATCAGCAACTTTATGTGTATAAAAGCATTCAATTTCAGGAATCGCATAGGGTTTTTTATCGTGTTTGCAAAGAGGGCTAAGCCATTCATGGAGCAGTTCATAGACGTTAGATTTGAGTAGAAAAAGGTTTAGAGGATCTTTCGCATTAAGATGGCTTAACATTTTGATCTGTGTAAGCATTTTCTGGCTCATGGGTAATTCACTTAAAATTTCAAAGAACGGTTTTTGTTCTAATTTTTCAAGTAAATGGGATAAAGGATGCCTTTCTTCTTCTACCATGTTAGATAAAAATGAAGGGGAGAGCATCAGATTAAATGAGCAACTAAGACGCTCTTTTTCATAGTAACTTTTTCCATTTTCACGGTTGAGTAAAACGGGATAAAGATAGTGAGGCTTGAAAGTTTGTTGGAGTTTAAAATCATGGTGTTCATACTCAATGCCTCCTTGTGTAAAGGTTGCAAACATCAAAAGCGGTTCTTCAAAGGCATTGTATAAGCAGAGGTTTTCTTTGGGTTTTAGATCAAAATGACAGAGCATAAGCCCCTCTTCTAAAACCAGAGGGCGAATGGAACCCTGCGCATAAGGTTCTAAGGCTAAAGAGGTGTTATACGATGGTGTTTGATGAAAGAGATTAAAAGATGGTAAGTCCAAAGTATTACACATTGTTGCTTCCTCATAAAAAAGCGTTGTTTTAGCATAAAAAATATATTGATATTCTCTATCAAAAAAAATAGAATAACGCAAATTTTATTTAGGAAAGCTTAGGAGAGAAAATGCGTAAAACCGTAGCGTTAAGTATGGCCGTTGCCCTATGGCTCAATACAGGTGTGTTAGCAGAAGAGAGACGGTTGGATGAAATTGTCTTAAGTGCTGATAAGATGGGTTCAAGCACACTTTTGGAGTTACCATCAAGTGTAAGTGTGGTGAGTTCCGATCAGGTGAATGATTTTTTAATTAAAGATTCGATTGGCTTGCAAAGCATGACATCCAATTTTTTGATTGTGGAGACAGGTCCTGGTACGGCATCTACCTTTGCATCTATGCGAGGAATAACTTCTGGAATGATTGGAACGCCTGCGGTGGGATTTTACGTGGATGATGTTTATTACAGTGCTTTGGATATGAACTTTTTAGACATCGACCATATTGAAGTGCTTAAAGGTCCGCAAGGCACACTATACGGACGCAATTCCGAAGCGGGCATTGTGAATGTCGTGACCAAAGCACCTTCGTTTGTATCAAGCGCTGAGGTAGGAATGGAGTATGGCAGTTTTAATACCCTCAGTTCCCATGCCATCATCAACCAGCCTTTAAATGACACAACCGTTCTTCGTGCGGCATTGCGTTATGCCCAGAGTGATGGTTATTTTAAGGATACGCTTAAAGGTGATGATGTTGGGGAAGAGAAAAACATTGACGCACGCTTGAAACTTTATACCAACGTCAATGACGCATTAAACGTGACCATCGCTTATAACTACCAAAAAAGTGATTCGCCTTACTATGCGCAATTTGCTCCTTGGACAAGCAATACCATACGCAAAAACGTGGATGTGGACTATCTAGGCGATACCAGTAAGGAGCTTCATGATTTACATGTAAAGAGTGAGTATACCTACAGTGATGCCCTTAAAATCATCTCCATTACCTCGGCTAAAAAAGAGCAGTATATTGCCAATAACGATCTTGATTTTACGACGGTAGATTTAACAAGGCTTTATACCGATAAAGAGGTCAAGTCACTCTCTGAGGAGCTACGATTTGTGACGAAACCTAGCGAACGATTGCAATGGATTAACGGCGTTTTCCTCCTCAAAGAGAGGGAAAATCATGACTACCGTATACCAATGAATTTTATGAACATGGGTATGGGGATGCCCTCAGAAACATTGGTGCAAAAAAGCAAAATTGACACACTAGGTACAGCACTTTTTAGTGAAGCAACCTACCGTTTTGAAAACGCTCTGCACGCTACATTAGGGCTTCGTTACGATAGGGAAAAGAAAGAAGATGACTACACACAAAGAGGTGGAACCATGCTCTCTGTGTTTGGTTATACGGATAAAAGCGGTTCATCTAGCGAAACGTTTGATGCGTGGCTTCCCAAATTCTCTTTAGCCTATAAAAAATACGAAGCGTTTACGCCTTATCTTAGTGTATCCAAAGGTTTTCGAAGCGGTGGATTTAATACGACCGATACGGTAGGAGAGAGTTACGATCCTGAATTTACATGGAACTATGAGCTGGGTATTAAGTCTAAACTAAGTGATACACTTTCGTTGAGTACCGCACTTTTTTACATTGATTGGAAAGATATGCAAGTCGAACTTGCTCAAAGTAATGGGGTAGCGTATATTGACAATGCCTCTTCTGCAAGAAGTAAGGGAGCTGAAATAGAACTTCATATGAATCCTATGGAAGGATTGAATCTGTTCAGTGGTTTTGGATACACCAAAGCAACCTATGAAGAATACACCAAAGGGGCGAGCGATTACAGTGATAACTATGTCATTAATGTACCACGCTATACCTTTAATGTAGGCGCAAATTACCGCTTTGAGGGTGGCTATTATGTGGGTGGCAATTATGCTTATTTTGGAAAAGTTTATATGGACAATGACAATACCCGCTCCCAAAGTTATGGGGTCACAAACGTTAAAATCGGTTATGAACAAGAGAACTTTGATGTGTATCTTTACGCCAAAAATCTTTTTGATGAGGGGTATGTCACGCGTGCCTTTGTGGTTAATTCCAATTGGTATGCCAGAGCTGGTGAGCCTCGTAGTGTAGGTGTAGCCTTTGCGTATCGGTTTTAAAAAATGCCAAAAAATCCGTTTTGGGCGCAAAAAAATCCCTCTGGCGTTAAAAACGTATTGATAATGGTTTTTAATATGGAGTACTATTGCCTTTTTAAAATGCGTATTATTTTAAGGAGGAGTGTGTGAATAAAAAAGTTTTGGCATTTGCCATGATTTCCATCGTAACAAGCGGTTTTCTGTATGGGGCAAATGAAGCATATAGCTTAGAGAGTGTTACGGTTAGTGCCAACAAAATAGAAGAAAACATCAAAGATGTTCCTCAGAGTATCACGGTGATTGATGAAGAAATTCTTCAAGAAAAAGGGATAAAAAATGTCAATGATGCAATTAAAGAAGTGCCAAATATGATTACAAGCGGTTCTAACAATGGTGTACAAACTTCTTTTAGAGGGTTAAATCTTTCAACGTTTACAAATAATAATCCTGTCGTAATTTATGTAGATGGAGTTCCTTATTATGATAGATATGATTTTGATCCTTCCTTAGTAAATGTAAAACAGATAGAAATCTTACGAGGGCCGCAGGGGACACTCTATGGTAAAGATGCTATCGGTGCAGTTATCAATATCATTACAAAAAATCCATCCAACGAGTGGCATGGAAGTATTGGTGCAGAATATGGAAATAACAATTATATGCAAAGTAGTTTCAATACAAGTGGTGCCTTGATAGAAAACAAACTTTTTGCAGGTATCAATGGTTCATTTCAAAAAGATGATGGTTGGATAACCAATAATTATCCTGAAATGGATAAAGATGCAGATAAAGACAAAGAAAGAAAAACAAGTGCCTTTTTACTCTTTAAACCAACAGATAGACTCTCAGGAAAATTAACTATTACCGATAATTATTCAAAAACAAATTGGATGGATGGTCTTAATACTGCTAATACAACTACTTCAATTAATAGCATCAAAAGAGATGATGCAAAAAACGCTAGTTTTGATGTACCAACATATGAAGAATCAAAAGTCAAATCACAAAGTTTAAATCTCAGTTATGATTTTGATGAGATGAAGTTAGAATCCACTACTACTCATAAAAAAGCTGACATGGATGGGGATTATGATGGAGATTATTTATCAGGTACTTTAAATGATGGGTTAAGAATGTTTAATTATACAAATATGGATACTTGGACACAAGAAGTTAAATTCTCAGGAAAAACTCAAGATATAAAATGGGTAGCAGGGATTTACACTGATGATGAGCAAAGAGATATCGGACCTTATGGAATGGAAATGATGAGTATGGGAGCAGTTTATGTATCTGATGCCTATGCTAAAGCAAATAGTAAAACTCAAGCACTCTTTGGCCAGACTATGATACCACTTGCAGATAAATTTGAACTCACCCTTGGGGGAAGATACCAAAAAATGAAAAAAGATATTGATTTAACTATGAAGTCAAGTTTTGGTGGAGTAGCACTTCCTGATTTTCTTTATAAAGATGAAAAAACTTGGAATACCTTTTTGCCAAAAGTTGCACTTGTCTATAAATATAGTGATAACTTAAACACTTATGCCTCTGTTTCCAAAGGTTATATGCCTGGAGGTTTTAACTATTTTGCTAATAGTGGAGCAACACAAGAGAATAGCTTTGAACCACAAAAATCAACAAACTATGAAGTAGGAATGAAATATACAGGGGAAAACTATCTACTAAATGCTTCTGTTTTTAGAATGAATATAGAAGATATTCATATTTATAAATCTATAGGAGGCACTATTTGGCTTACAGATAATGCTAAAAAAGCCCATTCTCAGGGGATAGAGATAGATGCAAAGTATTTTTTGACAGACAATATAGAACTCTCAGGAGCACTTGGACTTATAGATGCCAAATATGATGACTATGATACAGGAACAGCTGTTTATGATGGCAAAAGGATAGAAAACACTCCTAAATACACAGCAAATTTAGGCATAGCTTATGTGAGTGCAAGGGGAATATATGGAAGATTGGATGCATATGCGAGAGGAAAAACCAACTATTTTGATGGAGCAAATAACAGTATGGTCACAGCTGATGGAGCAATCATATCAAATCTAAAGATTGGCTATAAGATAAAAGATTGGGATATCTATGGCTATCTCAAAAATATCACTGATGAAGAGTATATAGATTCATTTAGATCTTCATCAGCAGGAATGCAAATAGTAGGGTTCAATGAGCCTAGAACTTTTGGGGTTGGTTTTCGTTATACATTTTAAAGGATAAATGAATGCAAGAGAAAAAAAAAGGGCTATGGTCTATCATGGTTCCTGTAAGTATTTATATTAGATCAGCTATGGTGATTTCCGCTCTTAGTGGGATATTGTCAGTTATTGGGCTTGTCTTTTTGGCTTATGTTATAGGACTTATTATGGGTGAGAGTATCAAACTATTTGGTTTTGAACTTGGATTTCAAGAGGCATTGATGCTTTTGGTAGTGTTCAAGATTCTGTGTCAGCATCGGATAATTCCTAAAATTGTATCATAAGTTTAATGCATCATCAAGCCGTCCCTCAAAGTGAATGGCTAATT
>RZYK01000239.1 GCA_009930355.1 Campylobacterota bacterium
CAAAGGATTAGCACTTTATCAAGCAGAGCAAAAACGCTTAAGTTCAAGTGCCAGTGAAGCGCAGTGTGAAAAAATAGTTGAAAATGCCAAACGTCATCAAATTGATTTTTTACAAAATAGGGAATTACTCAAAGAAATCATTGAAATGCCAGATACAATTATTGAGGCAAAGACGATGAAAAAACTAGAGGAGCTTCTCTTGTGGCTCATGAAGACACAAGAGAGCATAGAATTAAGTTAATGACTTAATAGTGTGTTTTTTGGGTGGGCACAAAGTCTGGCGCTATGCCTTTGTTTTACACCCACAGCGTTTTTTGCTCGTTGCTTCTTCAAGGGCGCAAAGCGCAGCTTCGTAGTTTGGCTCTTCGGTAATTTCAGGGCAAATCTCTTTATAAACTACTTTTCCGCTTTTATTGACGATAAAAATTGCACGAGCGCTTAAGCCTTTAAGCGGGCCATCTTTAATGAGTACACCATAAGCTTGTGCAAACGCTTTTTCTCTAAAGTCACTGCCAACGCTTAGATTATCAATGCCCTCAGTGGTACAAAAACGTCCCATAGCAAAAGGCAAGTCCATAGAAACCACAACAACACTTGCATCAGCTATGGAAGCAGCTTTTTTATTGAAGGTGCGTGTTTCTTGTGCACATACGGCTGTATCAAGGGAGGGAACGACTACAATGAGTTGTGTTTTGTCACTTTTACCACCGACTTTGATTTCACTGAGATCTTTTGCGACGACTTTAATGGTTGGGGCGCTATCGCCTACTTTAATATCTTCGCCTGTGAGTTTAACAGGTGTTCCTTGGAGCTTGGTTGTTGCCATTGTGTGTCCTTTTAAGAAAAATATAGGTTTGAGGCATTATAACTTAGTTGAATAAACAAACTCTTAACTGTACAAACTAAACAATTTGTACCTGATTTCGACCATTATGTTTTGCTTTATAGAGGGCTTCATCAGAGCGTTTTATGGTATCGAAAATTTCATGATCATTGCTGTGAAGTGAGCTGATACCAATACTGACGGTAATGGCAGGTAATTTTGTATTGTTAAGTATGCCTTGTGTGGATTCAACTTTTTTACGAATTTTTTCTGCCAAAATACGTACACCTTCTAATGAAGTGTTTTGTACACAAATACAAAATTCCTCTCCACCGATGCGACCAAAAATATCACTCTGCCTGAGGGTGCTTTGAACGGTTTTAGAAAAAGATTTTAGTACTTCATCGCCCATAGCATGACCATAGGTGTCATTGACATTTTTAAAAAAATCAATGTCTAAGGAGAGAATATGCAACGGCATATTATTGCGTTTTGCAGTATAAAAATATTGGGTTGCAAGTAGAAAAAAGTACCTTCGATTGGCAATTTGAGTCAATTCATCCACATTGGCAAGGTCTTTAAGTTTTGAATTTAAAAGTGAGAGTTCATGGGTGCGTTCATTGACCTCTTGCTCAAGTGTTTCATTAAAGCGTTCGATCTCTTGTGTGTAACGTTTTAGTTTTCGGTGCAAAAATTGAATATAGAGACTAAAAAAGAGTAAAAGTCCAAAGGCAACGATGAGTCCTAAAAAAGGCAGTTTATATCTGGTGTAAACATCGTACAGTGTAAAGGTTTCTTGTTCGTAGGGATAAATATGCATCTCTTTTAAAAGATTATGGACGCTTGAATAATCAAACGTTGTAGTGATGCGATAACGTAGCAATTTTTGTGGGGTTGTTGAGAGTTTTAAAAGGGTACTTAAAAGATCATTTGAGAGTGTTTCGGAGGTATGCGATGTTTTGGCTAAAATCCATCCTGGATAGAGTTTTGTACTGATAAGAAAAGGAAAATGAGGGTATGTTTTAGCCCCTAACACTTTAATATCATCTTTATTTAAAAGACCTTCACTCACCATCTGCTCAATCATGTCTGTGCGAACAATTCCCACATCGACACTGCCATTTAAAACAGCTTTGATGACATTAAAATGGGTTCCTAAAAAGGTCACATTTTGAGGGGAATGGATCTCTAATTCTTTCATGCCTAAAAGATAACCGCCAAAGGAAGTAGAAGAAACAGCCCCAATTTTTCTCTCTCTAGCTTCTGCATAGTTTGAGATATGTGTTGCATCAAAACGTGTAAAAATAACACTTCCATACTCACTGTAATAGTGATTTTTATAGGGGGTACTTAAGGTGGCAATGCGTCCTAAGCCGTAACGATGTTCTAATTGAATGGCGTGCATAGGGTTGGTAATGACAAATTCAATCTCATGATCACGTATGCTTTTGTCCATTGCTTCAAAGTTAAGAGGAATAACTTCAAAATTGTGAAAAGGAAAAAGGGTGGAAAGGTACTTCGCACTTTCATCCCACGACCTTGACAGTGAATTGCTTTCATCACGGCTGGTTAAGACACCGATTTTGACCTGTTCTTTCGCAAAAAAGAGTGGGTCTATAAACTTTTTTAATGGGACAGTGCCATTTTTCATAATGCCAGCAATTTTGTAAATATTGGTAATCTCTTCAAACTTTTTTGCTTTAATGGTTCCAAAAAAACCTTCTTCATCAAAGGCGAGTTCTTTGAGTGTTTTTCCTTCATAGATAAGCGCTTCAAGGCTTTTATTTTGCGTATTGTATTTGTCATAAATCAGTTGTGCGGTCTCTTCAATATGCTCAAATGCCCAAATCCATCCTTTTTTACTTGCATCATAGAAGGCCTTGGCTCGTTTGGGATGTTGAAGGAGTTCACTTTCTGAGGTAAAGAGCATATCCCCGTAAAAGTTAAAGCCGTATTCTCTTGGGTTTAAAATGGTATAGGAGATATTGTTTTCATCCAATAAAAAGGGCTCATTGGAGATGTAACATGCCATAGCATCGACTTTTTTATTGATTAAATCTTCCAATTTGAGCGAATGTGCTTTTAAAAAGAGATCTCCTCTTTTAATGTCATAACTCATAAGCATCGATAACATACCAACTGAGCGATAATCATC
>RZYK01000240.1 GCA_009930355.1 Campylobacterota bacterium
ATTCGAAAAAGGGAAGGCTTTTATGCCTTTAAAGAGGTCTTGCATGAAACTATTCATTGAAACGCCTGTATGGCTAGGCGATGCCATTATGGCAAGTGTGGCGATTAAAAATATTATTGAGCATTTTAAGGGAGAAGAGATTGTTCTCTTTGGCTCCTTTGCGGCGATGGAAGTCTACAAAGAGTATGAGGGTGTAAGCTGTGTCATTGTGGATGAGAGTAAAAAAAGCAACAATCGCTGGGCATGGCTCTACAAAATGAGCAAAGAGGTTGGCAAATGCGACATCGCCCTCTCTTTTCGTAGACAATGGAGCACAAAATTTTTACTGCTATGCCTGAGTGCCACACAGAAAATGCATTACAAACGGCTCTCAAAAGAGTCCATCCATCAAGTCAAACGCTACAACGATTTTGCCTCACATGCTTTACATGTAAACTTTCCGTTGGGCGATTTGTATCTGCCTTTTAAAGCGCATCGCTACGAAAAACAAACCCTAGGACTGAACCCTGGCGCAACCTATGGCAGTGCGAAACGCTGGTACCCTGAAGAGTTTGCCAAAGTGGCGATTGCCTTGCATAAACGCTACAATCTTGTTATCTTTGGAGGCCCTAGCGAAGTTGAAATCGCCCACGAAATTGAAAATCTCATACGAGCACAGGGCATTGAAAATATTGAAAATATTGCAGGAAAAACCTCCATACAAAGCTTGTGTGAGCACATCGGTGGACTGGATCTTTTTATCACCAACGATAGCGGACCTTTGCACATCGCAGCAGCGTACAAAGTCAAAACCATTGCCATTTTTGGCCCAACCATTTGCACCGAAACACATGGCTGGAACAACCCGTATGAAACCATTATAAAACTAAATCTTCCCTGTCAACCCTGCATGAAACGCACCTGCCCTCTGGGTCACCATGCGTGTATGAAGGACATTGATGCGGGGATGATACTCAAGGAGCTTAAATGAATCAAAGCGCATTTACCTATAAAGAGCACGAAATCATCAGTACATTACAAAAAGAAGAGGCAATAAAGCTTTTTGATAGCCTCGTGGAGAGACGCTACACCATCACGGATAATTTTAAAGATGGCCCAAAATGCCTTGTCCAAAAAGTCAAAATAGATGGCTTTGAAGAGATGATTTTTAAAATTCCCCGCTCTCGTAGTAGACGTACATGGGAGAGAATGCTCACCCTTTTTCGAGAAAGTGAAGCCTTTCGTAACCATGAAAGTATGCTAATTCTTCAAACCTTAGGACTTAAAGGAGCCACCCCAATATTAGCGGCACAAAAGCGTTTTAGAGGTGTTGTATTGGAGAGCTTTTTTACCTACTCTTTTGTAGAGGGAGAAACCCCTCGTGAAGAAGAGACTCCCAAAGTACTTGAAGCGATGAATCTACTTCACGCACAAGGGTACACGAGAAGTGACCCAAAACTTCAAAATTTTATTATGCATGAGGGTGAGGTCTGTTTTATTGATTTTAGGCTCAAAAAGCCACTCCTTTTTTCAAAAATGGAGTGTACACTTAATCTCTGCAAATTTTTTCAAACACTACCTAATGATACAAAATACATGAATACGCATCAAAAAAACTCACTTTTGTTTAAAGCCATGTACCGTTGGCATAAAGTGCTAATGTTTTGGAGAAGGACACGGCAAAAGATTAAAAAAAGTGTTAGGAAAGCCTAATATGCTTTCCTATTTGCAACTAACTTTCTTAAACTTATAACAGACAATTATCTCTCAAAAAAACCTTACAAATCTCAAAATCTATCTCTTCATCGATATCAATAGAATTTTTTCTTTTCATTTTATAAGCAAAAATATTTTTCTTAATAAAAAATGTTTTCTCATCTAAAAAATTCTCAGTCTTGCAAATATAAATGGCGCCATTAAGGCGATAATAATCACTCAAATCTTGACTTCTTCGGTTTTTTATTTCATCTCGTATAAAAAAAGACATATCCCCATCTTCAGGTAAAACATTACTCCACAGGGGACTATGTTCCATTTTACAAACGGAAACAATAGCATCTGCCTGTTTTACATGTAAAAGATTTATTGCTTCATCAATATGTTGTTCATTACGCAAAGGACTTGTGGGCTGTAATAAGATAATGTAATCATATTTTTCAACGTTATCTACCGTATGCTTAATAGCGTCATACGTTGTGGCCGTATCCTTCGCTAATTCTATCGGTCTCTTAACAATATCAGCTCCATAGTGTTGAGCTATTTCTAAAATTTCAGCATCATCACTTGTTACAATAACCTTATCAATATAAGAACTCTTAATGGCAGCATCTATGCTCCATGCAATTAATGGTTTACCACCTATTTCCAATACATTCTTTCGAGGCAATCTTTTACTCCCACCACGTGCAGGAATAATTGCCAAAAAAGTCTTTCCATTTAACATTAAAACACATCCTTATACTCTACATTGGCTCTTTCATACTCTTCCATACGCCCGATGTCTAACCAATACTCTCGTATGGGAAAAGAAAGTGCATTTTGACCTTCTGCAATGAGTTTTTCAAAAAGGGTTGGCATATCAAAAAAGGTATCTTTTTCGATATACGCTATTGCTTGTGGATTTAACATGTAAATGCCCGCACTGACAAAAAACTTTTGAACGGGCTTTTCTTGAATCGATAAAATTTTTCCTTCTTCAATGTTCACAACGCCATAGGGAACTTGAAGGTCATACTCTCTAACACACATTGTCGCCATAGCATTATTCGAGAGATGGTAATGGTAGAGGTGCTCAAAATTGACATTGGTAAGCAAATCCCCATTCATCACAAAAAATGGTTCATTTGGCAAAGACGATAAAAGACTTAAAGCCCCCGCTGTTCCCATTCTTTGCTCTTCCAAAACATACTCTATGCTCACGCCAAAAGCACTGCCATCTTTGAAATAGTCTTGAATCATATGAGACTTGTAGTTCACACACATCACAATATTGGTAAAA
>RZYK01000033.1 GCA_009930355.1 Campylobacterota bacterium
ATCAATAATAAATAAATTCTCATATTGATTCGTTGGTATATAAATTTCATTATTTTTTTGTATGACTAACTTTTGTATCAAATATCGATTCAAATCTTGAGTTTTTTGAAAAATTTCTTCCGCTTCATTTTTTAAATACTGAACCACTTCTGATGCTGTATAGCCATTATTTTCTCTGTAAATAAATTCTATATTTTTTGTAGTTATCTCATTTTGGTTCAAAAATAAATCTTTATTTGAAAGATATACTTTAATTTTTTTCCCATAAGCTAATCCTCTGAGAATATTTGCATAACTGCCTTCACTTTGACCATCCCATATAGTAAAAAGAAATTCACTATCTATGGTCATTGCATTATCTTTAGCTTTTTGTCTGTTTCTTTCTTTTTTTATATCATGATTAACTTCAATATATTTTGTTCCAAAATTCTCATTTGCTTTATACCTTGGAAGTACATAAATAGAATAAACAGTAACATTAAAATAATTCAATGATGAACAATACTCTTGAACTAAAGTATCAATTCCAGAGGCATCACCCACGAGTATTTCAATATTTTTTTCTATAATTTTGTCAATGCTATTTTTAACTTCTTTAGGAAGCCTTTTAATTGATATAGAACCACTAATAAAAACTTTATTTTTCATCTTTTAACATCTTTGACAGGGATGAAGAAAAAATTAATTCGCCCATTAAAATGATATAAAGCATACATCGTTTCACATAATGAAGCACATGTACCCATCACATCATCAATCAATATAAAATTGTCATCTGTGTTTAAATCACTTAAATCAACAATATATTTATTCAATGATTGACCTGATACAGTCGTCAAAGTCTTACTAGCTACTTGGCTATTTTTAGAGATGATTTTTTTAAGTGGTAGCGTGTTTATTATGGAAAGTTTATCAGCAATTTCATCTGGTAGCAAAGAACTTGAAGGGATAAATGTGATGTTTAAGTTATCGTAATTTTCTTTTAAATGATTAATATATCCATTGAAATGAGAAACTATTTCATGAATATATAATTCTCTTTTTTCATGTTGTATAGGAGGGTTTTTTAAGTATTTCATTTCATAGATCATTTTGCCAAATCTTGTATTTGACGGATTTTCACGACCATTGTATTCAAATGTTAAAATATGAGTAAAAGGGTTTCCATTAAAATCTTGAAGTATCTCAAACTCTTTATAAAAATCAAGGACAATGCCTTTAGCAATGAGCATGTCTCTAAAAAAAATTTCGCATTGTAAATGATTGTTTTGTAATGTTAAGTCTTGGATATACTCAATGATATGATTATTTATATTAACTGGGATTTTCTTTGCTCGAATTTTAATTTTAAAATCGTCAATGACCATAATATTTTCCTTGATTTGAAAGGCACAACTCTTTGTTACTTAATTTTTCAATTTTAGTCATTATTGCCTTAAAAAAGAAAATTATTCAACTCTACGACTCCCTACACCTTCTCCACATTCTGCAACTTCACATACATCATTGCACTCATCATTGCGTCGTTTAAAGCGTCGTGTTTTCCAAAAATGGGTAAGCCCAACTCTTTCATCATCACATCAAAGCGCAGGTCGATGACGCCATCGGGGATACGTTTGATTTTTTTGTCGTGGTAGAGTCCTGAGAGTTCGATTTGGGGATTGGGTAGGTGGATGTTCAGCCACGGTTTAAGGTATTTGTTAATCATCGCAACGTCAAATTCGAGGTAATAGCCCACCAAAGGGCGTGCCCCTATAAAGTCTAAAAACTGTGTGATGGCTTCACGAGGTTCAAGGGCATTTTGCAGGTCGATATTGCGAATTTGATGAATCTTAATGCTACACTCCCCGACTTCGCACTGAGGCTTGAGAAAAAGCTCAAATTTCTCGGACATTAAGATGATATTGCCTCTGACTTTCACCGCCCCGATGGAGAGAATCTCATCTTTTTTAGGATTGAGTCCTGTGGTCTCCGTGTCAAAAACGACAACCTCATCGTCTGGTGCTTCATCAAATAAAAAGCGAAAGCGCTCATCGTTTAGTTTTTGGGCGTTGCGTTTAGCAAAAAAGGAAGCAAACATTAGCTGACCATCGAGAGTTTAAAGTGGTGGGTGAGAAACTTTTTAAATTTATTGACAATTTTAAAGCTGTCTTTTAAAAGCTCCAACTCCAATTCATTGAGCGCTTCAAGATTGATATGATTGCTAAAATGTGTCGTTGTACCTTTTTGCAAATGCGCTTTTAAACGAAGGTTTAAGAAGGTATCGAGTGCTTCGATGAGTGCACCTGAGAAGTCACTCTCTAAAACACCTTTTTGTGCAAGCTTTTTAATGCGCCCAACGGTGTCATTGACCTCTATTTTTTGCTCTAGGGCTAAACTTCGGATGCCATGTACGATGGGGAAAATACCCCCTTTTTTTACGTCAATTTTATTTTCATTGGCAATGAAATTGGCAAAAAACCCAATAGGCGTTTCAAATGCTAAAACAGGCATCGCAAAGTGTGCCATAAAAGTCGTTTGTGCCTCAATGCGTCTGAAAACTTCCTTTTTTAAGCCTGTAAGCAAAGCACTATTTCCAGCTACGGCGTGCGCATCAACAAAAATGGCTAAATGCATCACATCTTCCATGGTGGGAGTATCAAACCAGCGCTCTATCTCTTTATGGTAAGCGCTTTTGTGCTTGCACCAATAGGCGTTTGAGACCATAATATTTCCCTCACACGGTGGAAACCCAAAATCAATAAGCGTTTGAGTAAGGCGTTGCATATAGGGCACATAAACGTGCTCATCCATCGCATCATCAATAATCAGTGCGTTGTCCTGATCGGTTTTTAAGAGCTGCTCTTTACGCCCTTCACTGCCCATCACTACCAAACATGCATTAGAAGCCAAATCTTCAGGAACTATCATAGTGTAGAGTTTTTCATACACTTTGGCATTGAGCTCAGAGATAAGCTTTGCGATATAATCAACCTTTGTCCCTTTTACATGTAACTTCTTAATGATATGTATAAAATCCTCACTTGCCTCTTTGAGCTCCTCAATGCTCCCTGCTTTTTTAATTTTGACCGCCACCAAATAGGAGTGATTGGCGAAGTAACTCAGCAAATCCAGTTGCTCTAAAATACCGATAATTTTTCCCTCATCCATCACAACAAGACGTTTTATGGCATGTTTTGTAAAACTCAACAAGGCATTAAAAAGATACTCATCCGCTTCAATACACAGCAAAGGAGAAAGCGCGATGGTACCAATGCAACCGTGCTTATCGTAGTCATTAAACAAAACATGTTTACGAATAACGCTATCGGTCACGATGCCATAGCCTTCCTCTAAGCGTACCACAATGCAACTGCTCCTTTTTACCTCCATTTCACGAAGCGCTTCCATAATGGAACACTCCTTTTCCACAATGGTAGGCGTGTGAATATAGCAATCTCTCACATGTGCCATCATAAAACCTGAAAGCTCCGTGGTGTACTCTTTTTGCTTAATAGACTGAATTTTATTGGCAAGGTCTTGAATAAAATAGGTTTTAAATGCAGGGTTAGAATCGAGCAAGGCAAGAAAGCTCTGTTTGTCCAATTCGTAACAAATAAGTTCTTCAAGCACCTTAAAAAGGGTCTGTGTTTTACCATAAATAAGAGCGTCCGCATCAAAACAATTGGACTTACTGTAGACCTTTAAAAGCTCATCTTCGCTAAATTCACCCACTTCCCCCTTAATAATCATAAATAAAAATGCGGAGGGTTTTGAGGGAGAAAACAAGATTTCATCTTTTTTATAATACGCAATATTCATAGCACTCATGGCTTTGTTTAGCTCTGCTTTACTTAAAAGCTCAAACGGATGAATGGAGCGTAAAAACGCTTCTAAATCGTGCATACTCATACCAAAACCTTTTTACATGTAAAGATGATTTATTTTACTCTGCGAAGGGGGGAAATGGTTTTACATGTAAAGATTTTTTAGATGCTTCTTAGGCAAATGTGGCATAATTGCACACAAAAAAAGGAATTCTTTTGCACCCAACCCTTGAAACATTTTTAGCCAACATTACCGCACTTCACCAGTTAGAACCCAAAAATCTGCCCAATGACGTACTTGAAGTGATGGTACACATGAGCCCTGAGGAACTTTATAAAACCTGTACACAACTCTCTGTTTTACTGCATAATATTCCTAGTCAAACAGCGCCTATTACGCTGAGTGAAAGCGAAATTGCTTCATTGGCGGAGGCTTACCTCAAAGGTCTTTTAAAACGTTTTCGCTGAGGGGTGATAATGTTCGCTTAAGATAATGGCAATATTTTTCGCCATCAAAGCATACCCTTGTGCATTGGGATGAACTCTATCCGCTTTTAGAGTATTTTCCTGATTGAAAATTTCTTTGAGACTTTCATCCTCTATCTCAATGTTATGCTCTTTTGCCACTTCATAATAAAGAGGTGAGATACTAAAGGAGAGCGTTCCCATGGTTGGCACGCCTACCAAAAGCACATACACCCCTTTTTCACGAGCCAGAGAGACCATTTTAGAGAGATTTTCTTTGGTCTGAGCACCATCTATCTTTCTCAAAATATCATTACCACCATGACAAAGAATCAAAATATCGGGTTTGTGCTCTTGCAAAAGTTTAGGTAAACGCTCCAACCCTTGCGCACTCATTTCTCCCGCAATACCTGCATTAATAACAGAAGTATGCACCAATTCACTTAAAATGGAAGGATAGCTTTGAGAAGGCGTTGCGCCTGTTCCCAGCGTTAAACTATCACCAAAGGCTAACACTTTCGTATCTAAGGGTAAAATCAGACTGTGATTATCCACCTCTTTAGTGCTCGTAAAATAATGAAAAACACCCATTAAGAGCATTAAAAAAACCAAATTGCGTAGTGTAAAAATTCCCATCTACTCTCCTTTTTAGGCATCTTTTTTTAGTAAAGTATGGATACAATATGCCACATTTTACCCAAAGAAGTTTCATGAATCAACCAAAAACCGACCCTATTGGTATTTTATTTTTACTTATTGCCATGCTCACGTGGGCAAGTTCGTTTATTGCCCTCAAATCCGCCATTGGACCACTAGGACCTATGAGCGTTGTGTTTGGGCGTATGGTGATTGCTAGTTTATGCTTTGTCTATTTTATTAAGCAATTTCGTGCGCTCTCTTTTACACGTGATGACATCAAATACATCCTTTTACTCACCTTGTTTGAGCCTTGTTTTTATTTTATTTTTGAAGCCAAAGCACTGCAACTCACCACTGCCTCTCAAGCAGGAATGATTACCTCAATGATGCCTCTTATGACAGCAATTGCGGCTAGTTTTGTCCTTAAAGAGTACCTAAGCAAACGTATTGTCATCGGCTCTATTTTAGCCGTTGCAGGAGCGATTTGGCTTAGCCTTGGTGCCCAAAGCAGTGAAAATGCTTCCAATCCTCTTTTGGGCAATTTCCTAGAGTTCTGCGCTATGATTTGCGGGACATGGTACGCTATTGCTGTGCGCTATTTAAGCCAAAAGTTTTCAGCGCTCTTCTTAACAGCCATTCAAGCGTTTGTAGGAACGATTTTCTTTTTTCCTCTTGCTGTGTGGGAATATTTTACACTGCCGATGCAGTTGAGTCTTGAGGTGTTTGGGTGGCTTTGTTATTTGGGCATTGTCGTCACGCTTGGAGGCTATGGCATGTTTAATTTAGCACTGAGTCGCATTGAAGCCTCCAAAGCTTCAGTCTTTGTCAATCTCATCCCTGTCTTTACTGTTTTACTTGCCTATCTCTTTTTAAACGAGCGTTTAAGTCAGACGGAGATGTTGGCAAGTTTTGTGATTTTTGGAGGAATCATCATCTCTCAACTCCCCAATCTAAACAAGAAAAAGGAGTCCATGTAATCTTTACATGTAAAGATTACATCCCTCTACGCTAAAAGCATTTGCAGAAAAAATTCTATGAGTAAAACTCCACAAAAGAGCGCTAAAATCACAGCGAAAAGGGTACTTTTTTTCATCGTGACACCAATGCCAATTTAAGGGCTAAACCTGCAAAAACCGTCCCTGCAATGCGATTGAGAATTTTTTCACCATTTTGTGTACGCATAAACCACGCCCCAATACGCCCTGCAAGTAATGAAACCCCCACAAATACCATAAAGGCACAGAGCATAAACAGTGCCCCTAAGCTAAAAATCTGCAACGTCACATTGCCTAGTGCAGGATTGGTAAATTGGGGAAGAAAGGCTAAAAAGAAGATAGAAACTTTGGGATTAGCGATGTTCATCAAGATACCTCGTTTATAGAGTGTACTAAGGCTAAGCGCAGGTTGAGTGGTGTTTAACTTGCTCTTCGTTGCATCCTTAAATGCCATAAACGCTAAGTAAAGCAGATACCCAGCTCCCACAAATTTTAACAAACTAAACGCTAAAGCAGAGGTTTGAAAAATCACCGCAACGCCTAGTGCTACAGCGGTTGTATGAAAAATAAGCCCACTGCAAAGCCCTAGTGCTATGACAATGCCTGAACGGCTTCCTCTCACCATCGCTTGGGTTAACACAAAGAGAATATCAGGACCAGGACTTAATGCTAACAGAGTCGATGCGCCTATAAACATAAGGATGGTGTGAAGTTCTAACATTTCAAATTCCTTTTACATGTAAACATGCAAAAGTGTAACGCAAAACGGCTTAGATTAGCCGCCTAATTGAACAATACGTGCAGATAAATCAAGAATTTGAACCATCAATGCGTTCTTTTCACCCTCATTCTCTGCTTTTGAGAGACGTGTCTGCAATACTTTCAAACGCTTTTTTAAGCTATCGACTAAACTGTCGCTCTCTTGCGTATTAGAAGCTTTGAGCTTAGAAAGACTCGAAGGCGCTAACGAGATACGTCCCTCCTCTTCAGGGCTACTTTGTTGAAGCGTTGTTTGGCGTTGCATACTTAGTGGGGGCGTAATAGAAAAATCTAAATGAGACATCCAACCCGTTTTACCATCTTCAAAAAGCACCACACTACTTTGTTTCAACTGTGCATTGAGTGTTTCATCGTTTTTATAGCTAAACGCAGACTCAACACTTTCAAGCAACAGTGCGCCTACCTTTGCCTCACTTAAGCTTATAAGTTTATCTTCTAGCGCACCCTTTTGCCAAATTTTAAGCTTTGAAAAAATTTCATCGTTAGCATCTATCCAGCCATTAGCATCCTCATCGTAAGCAGACAAATCCAAAAAGCCATCCCCACTTTGCGTTCCAAAAAGCTCACTGCCATCATCAATCAGCCCATTTTCATTACGATCCAACGCTAAAAATCCACTTCCTTGTGCCAATAAAGAAATTTCATCACTAATACCATCGCTGTTTAAGTCAAATTGAAATTTTTTCTCTTTATCCACATCCACAAGACCACCTTGCAGATTAATAACCAGAGGGTCAACCATCTGGGTAAGGCTTTGACGTATCTCAACACGGTAACTATCGTAGCGAGAAAGCTCTGTTTGCAAAGAAAGCGCAATACTCTTGCCTTCTTGCGTTGTCACTTCACCTTGGGCTTTGAGTAACAAGCTCTCTGCTTCATCGACATGCAAACGTGTCTGCACCTCCTGTGCTGTAGTGCGAGAAAAGCTCACGCTACTTTCAGACGCTTCATGCGCAAAAGAGAGTGCTATGTTAGAGGTTGAAATACGCATCAAAACTCCTTTTCTATTTCACTAGAATCAATCCCAAAAACTATCTTCTAACGAAATAAAATCGGATATTTTCTAAATCAATTTATCAAATCCAATCATGCGTTTAAAATGCTCAATCACCATTGAAATCAACAAACATACTCCCAAAAGGACTAAGAAAATAAGCAGAGGACTGTAAAATCCATAGATAAAATCAGGAAAATAGTAGTAATAAATGAAAGTATGAAATAAAAAAATATTAAAAGAGTGAACCCCTATAAATTCAAGAGCATATTTTATCCACGAGAAAAAGAGAGAAAGCTTAGTTGTCCACACAATAAGCAAAATTCCAAAAAAAGTATCAGCGCGTACACTATCAAAAAGCCATCCATTTTGCCGATACCATGCGACAAACACTGTAGCACCTAGGAGCATGAAAAAACCCCATATACCCTTGTTTTGAAACCTATTAAACAGTCGCACAAAACCATTGCGTTGCGAGAGAAAAATACCCACAGCAAACGGAAAAATCCAGTCATTCACCAAAGGAATGGGTACAAAAAGGATGAAGGCACACACCGCTAAAAACCACCAGCCAAAACGAGCTGTCAAAAAATGCATTAACGGGAAAATCGCATACAACACAATAATAAGGCTCATAAACCACCATGTCGCATTATATCCATAGCCTACCCATGTGAACATCTGAAGCCCTAACATCTGAATCATAAAGCCCTCAAAAGAGTGTTCGCCGTACACACTCAGTAAACTTCTGCCCATAAACCATGCACCAAAAGGAACAAATAAAAGGGCAATCAACCAATAATTCATATAAAGCTTTAGCAAACGCCGTTTATAAAAAACGCCTAACTCCATCCCTCTTTTTTTAATCGACTCTGCCAAACCATAACCACTTAAGATGACATAAATGCCCACACACACCTTAGCTAAAAGCGCAGTTTGAAAGACCAACCACCCACTCTCAGGTTTCTCGTAAAAGAGATGATGCCACAAAATAAGCATCAACGCCATGCCCTTGCTCGCATTGGTAATGGAAATATCAAATTTTTCTAACACGATTATTGCCTTTAAAAAAATGATTGCCTATCTTACTTAAAAAATTCCGTTATGATACAATTTTATCTCTAAATACCTTTTTTTAATAGAGTTCTTGCACCCTTGGTGCTTTTCCTTCTTGCAAAATGAGTTTTGCAAGAAGTCTAATAAATCCTTGAACAAAAAGAAGTCGTGATGCACGTATCGTTTTTTGAAAATTTTTTACAGCAAATTCATCCACCGCTACTCTATTTTATTTTTACCATTACACTGCTTCTCATTTTTGCTATTTTACTGTGGAATGTCCTGCTACGACGGAAAGTTGAAAGCGTTGTTAAACGCAATCTTGAAAATCAAAAAATCATGCTTCAACACTCTAAACAAGCAGAACTTGGAGCACTCATTGGCAATATTTCACATCAATGGAGAGAACCGCTCTCAAATTTGAGTAGTATTAACCTCATGATGATGGCATATTTAGAACAAAACCAAACGATTGACAAAGCGTTGTGGTATCAAAAACTCAAAAGCATTGAAAACACCCTTGATTTTATGTCACAAACCATGCAAAATTTTTTAGAGTTTTATAAACCATCCAGTCAATACTACACGTTTAATGTTTGTGAGTCCATTCATCAAACGCTGAGCATTATTGAAACGAACCTTTTAGCAAACAATGTTCATATAGAGCTTCAAGGAGATATGAACCTCGAACTTTATGGGATTAAAAATGAGTTTATGCAAGTTTGGATCAACATTATTAACAATGCAATGCATGCCTTTCACCCTGAACGTGTAGAAAAACGTAAAATTATCATTACAATCGATCCATTAAAGATTACTTTTTGTGACAATGCTAGAGGAAAAATTGTTGAAAATGACCTTTTAAAAGGAGTTGGTCTTTCTATGTGTCAACAAATTTTAGAAAAATACAATAAAAAGCTCTCATTTCGTAACACCAAAGAAGGAGTATGTGTCACCATTTTACTAAACACCTAAACGATATCCCGCTTCTGAAACGGTTTGTACAAAATTTTTACCCACTTTTTTTCGAAAACGCATGATAAAATTTAAAAGAGCTTGATCGCTTACATCATCGAAATTCCAGAGGGCTTCGTAAATCATGGCTTTACTCACCACACGATTTTGATGTTCCAGTAAAAGTTCAACAAAGGCTGTCTCTTTTTTATTTAAATCAATTTTATAGCCCTCATTGGTAAATAAAATCCGATTGTGTTTATCAAAGGCGTAACCATTTTTAAGCATGATATGATTATTCGCACTGAGCGTCATAGAAGAGCGATTAAGCGTATCAATCAGCTCTTTGTATTTTACAGGTTTGAGCAAATATGCGGTTAAATTAAGAGGAATCGCTCTAAGTAAAAGCTCCTCACTTTTATTGCCACTTAGAACAATAATTGGGATATGCATATTGGTCTGACGTACCGTTTCTATGAAGCTTAACGCATTTTCATTGTGTACTTTAATATCAGAAATAATGATGTCTATTTTTTGTGTTTGCAATGTCTCATAGGCACGATCTAAGGTAGTACAATGAAAAATCTTATGCACAAAAAGCTCTAAAAGTGCCATAAAATTCTCTGCAAACTCTTCATTGTCTTCGAGAAAAAGGATATGTTTTTCTTTAAGGGTATACAGCATGACTCTCTTCTTTTTTTACGTGGATTATAAGCCATTTTAACTTTAAAATAGCCTCTATTCTCTCACATATATCTCATCTATATCTCATTTTTAAGAAAATAGCTGTGATTTATCTGTGATAGATACGCCGTATAATTGAGAAAGTTTAGTAAAAAGTAGTGAGAGTACATCTCTCTTTTCTCTCTATTAAGCATTCATTTCCCCTAGGAGGATCAGTATGATTACCTTTCTTTGCTCCCTCGTTATCCTTTTTTTAGGATACGCCATTTATGGTAAATTCGTTGAGAAAACATTTGGCATGGACCCTCACCGTCCTACGCCCGCTATTACACAAGCAGACGGTGTTGATTTTGTTCCCATGGCAACGTGGAAAGTTTATCTTATCCAGTTTCTCAATATCGCAGGACTTGGACCCATCTTTGGACCAATTATGGGTGCACTCTACGGGCCAGCTGCTTTTTTATGGATTGTTTTAGGTGCCATTTTTGCAGGTGGCGTGCATGATTATATGTCAGGTATGATGTCTGTGCGCAATAAAGGTAAAAGCATTGCAGAGTTAACAGGCGATTACCTAGGTGAGACAAGCCGTTATGCTATGCTGATTGTAAGCGTTGTGCTTCTTTTATTTGTAGGCGTTGTTTTTATTGTAGGACCTGCCGCACTTTTAGCTAACCTTACCTTTCAAACAGGCGGAGAAGGTGTTTTTGCAGGAACCATGTTTGCTGATAAAACATTTTGGATTGTCTTGATTTTTGCCTACTACTTCATTTCAACGATTTTCCCTGTGGATAAAATTATTGGCCGTATTTATCCTTTCTTTGGTGGCGTTTTAATGTTTATGGCATTTGGTGTCGCTGGAGCTATGATGTACCATGGTCTTGCCATTCCAGAAATTACTGAAATGGGAAATTATGCTCACCCACAAGGTACACCTATTTGGCCCGCACTCTTTTTTACGATTAGTTGTGGCGCACTCAGTGGTTTTCATGCGACCCAATCTCCTCTTATGGCACGTACCATTAAAAATGAAAATCTTGGTCGTAAAGTCTTTTACGGTGCGATGATTTCTGAAGCAGTCATTGCTATGATTTGGGCAGCGGTAGGCATGGCATTTTTTCCAAATGGCATTGCGGGTCTGAGTGAAGTTCTTGCAAAGGGTGGACCTGGTTTAGTTGTCAATGAAGTAACCGTAGGTTATCTTGGCATTTTAGGTGGTTTGCTAGCGATTTTAGGTGTTATCGTAGCCCCTATTACCTCAGGTGATACAGCGTTTCGTGCGATTCGTCTCACCATTGCGGATCGTTTTAACATTCCTCAAGCCAAAATCACCAATCGCTTAACCATTTCTCTTCCAATTTTTATTGTTGCATTTTTTATTACACAAGTTGGATTTGCCGCCATTTGGAAATACTTTACATTTTCCAATCAAATGCTCTCCGCTTTTGCACTTTGGACGGCTACAGCGTATCTGATTAAAAATGGAAGAAATTTCTGGATTACAGCCCTGCCTGGAACGTTTATTACCGCTAGTTTGGTGGGATACCTCCTCACGGCTAAAGAGTTCCCATTTGGATTAAGTCACGATGTTGCGGTTAATAGTGGTTTTGCAACAGCGGCAGTCATTATGATCTACCTCGTACGATTAGGTTTTACCTACAAACGTAAATTTGCAAATGCTTAATTTACACTCCCTAACGCTACAAGAATCTTCTTGTAGCGTCTTTACATGTAAAGAGACTCTATGACCAGTTTTATTGCTTCACATACCTCTTTTCAGGGCATTATTCATACCCATGAACCTCTTAAAATTCAAGGTGTTGTTGAAGGTAAAATTTTGAGCGATAGCTCTGTTTGGATAGAATCCAAAGGCGTCATTAAGGGAGAAATTTATGCTAAAGAGGTTATTGTAGAGGGAAAATGTGAAGGAGAAATCATTTGTGAACACCTTATTCTGAAAGCATACAGTCATTTCAAAGGTGATGTTAAAAGCACACAACTTAGCATGGAAGCAAAAGCTCTGTTTGAGGGTAAACGTACTCTTTTAGTGCTTGATGACACCCCTGCCTCTAAAAAGCAACGAAAACCCATTGAGCCTTTTGATACCGAAAATGTATTACTTTAATTGCGTATAAAATGCTTCAATATTCTTCTCAATAGCATCTTCTTTATACACGGCACTAATTACCGAATACATCGCTAAATCATACGCATGCAATTGAAAAATATTTTCTTGATTAATCCCCCCAATCGCACAAATAGGTACTTTTAAATGCTTTTTGGCTTCTTCTAAAAAAGAAGGCTCTACGAGTTTAGAATGGGGTTTTGTGGGCGAAGGAAAAAACGAGCCAAACGCCACATAATCCGCACCTAATGCCTCATAGTGCAACGCTCTCTCAATATCGCCATAACACGAAACACCAATGATTTTATCTTTTCCTAAACACTTCCTTGCCTCTTCATAACCAACATCATCCATCCCTACATGTAAACCATCAGCGTTCATCTCGTATGCCACATCTAGCCTATCATCCACAATAAAAAGAGCCTCATAATAATCACACAAGGCTTGAAGTCTAATGCAATCTCTAAGCGCTTCTTCCTCATTAGCATTTTTATTGCGGTACTGGAGAATGCGCACGCCACTTTTAAGCACACGCTCTATCTGTTCTAGCAATGTTTCATTAGGAGTTAAAAATTCATCACTCAGAACATAAAGTCCTTGAAGGAGAGATCTATCTAGCATAAAAACCTCACGTTATTTTTTAGGGTGATTGTACAAACTCGAAGCTTAAAATGCCTAAGCAATAGCGTACTGCTTAGGCATCTAAAAGAACCTTTACGACTTAAATTTCCCCAATTCATTATTGAGGTTTTCCGTCATAACATGGAGATGTTCAGAGGCTTGTGAGACATTGTCAATACTTCCCACATTCTCTTTAGAGATGACATTGATTTTTTCAATCTCATCGACTATCTTTTTAATCTTAGAAGCGGTATCAATAAAGTCATTGACGGTATGATGAGAATCATCAATGGTTTTATGAATAATGGTTGCCACACTGTTCATACCATCTTGTAGTTCAACAGAAATGGAAGCTAAGGCATTCACTTCGTGTGCATTAGCGGTAATGTCCGTATTGGCATCCATAATAGATTGTACCACCACATTAATGGTTGCATCAATCTCCACTAAGCTTTTTTGAGTTCGCTCTGCTAATTTTCGCACTTCATCCGCAACGACAGCAAAGCCTCTTCCATGCTCCCCAGCCCTTGCAGCTTCAATGGCAGCATTGAGAGCAAGCAAATTGGTTTGGTCTGCAATATCACGGATGATATTTAGAACATCTTTGACTTCATTGGCATTATGACTGACGGTATTAAGGCGTTCGGCTAAGTTTTGCTCTTTGGCTGCGGTGGCTTGCATGGTGTATTCTAGTTGTTCCACTTTGGTT
>RZYK01000241.1 GCA_009930355.1 Campylobacterota bacterium
TTTGCTAAAATTTCGTCCGTTTTGCGGGAATAGCTCAGTGGTAGAGCACAACCTTGCCAAGGTTGGGGTCGCGAGTTCGAACCTCGTTTC
This sequence comes from Campylobacterota bacterium, assembly GCA_009930355.1. Taxonomy (GTDB): domain Bacteria; phylum Campylobacterota; class Campylobacteria; order Campylobacterales; family Sulfurospirillaceae; genus Sulfurospirillum. The sequence continues at coordinate 91 of RZYK01000241.1, forward strand.
CCGCTCCATCTTTTTTTTACTTCTTTTTTTTACTTCTCTTTTTTCTCAAACTCTTTACATTAACAAAAACTATTGTATTGAACAAGATGCTATTCACACTTCTTTGTTCGGATATCAAGGTACTGATGTGGTGCTTACTGTTCCATCAGAAAGATCACAGTATGCCGTTTCTTCTAGTACTATTATCTCTTTTTTTCAAGATCGTAACGTAACAGTGATTGATAGCAGTGGGGGAATTGTGACATTTAAGAGAGATTGTAATTTAATGGGAAAAGCAAAGATTCTGCAAAATGCTTTATTAAAGAAATTTCAAGATGTTGCTCCTTGGTTGAGGATAGAAAACCCTCCTTATATATTTACAAAGACATCTTTACCTGAAGATTTTGAACGCTATGAATTAGTCTTTGTAGAAATATCTAATAGTATGTTGCATAAAAGTAGTGGTTCTTTTTTTGCTCACTTTCAAATGGGAACGCAGGAGAAAAAACTCTATTTTTTTTACGAGATGAAAGCGAAGGCGCTTGTTTTTAAAGCAAAACATAATTTGCATAACGGTAAAATCCTTACCAGTGAGGATTACGAGAGTGTTTGGCTTAATTTAGATGATATTCCTATTCGTGCGTTAATGCAAGAATTGCCTCATAATTCTATGGTAAAAGGTAGCCTTAAAGCAGGGCAAATTTTAGCGGATTATCATCTAAGTATTAAAAAAATGTTTTCGAAACAAGAACGTATTAAGGCATTGTTCAAAGAAGAAGGATTGGTTATCGAAATACAAGCAACATTATTAAGCGATGCTGATGTAGGTGATGTTGTTAAAATTAGAACCGAACAGGGTAAAGTTTTGAATGCAAAAATTATATCTTCCAAAGAAGCGATCATCCTCGAATGAAAAAAATAATTGTAGGTATTAGTGGAGCCAGTGGTGTTGAATTAGGCTTAAAATTTCTTCATGCCCTTCCTTTAGAAATTGAAAAATATCTGATTGTGTCAGAACATGCAAAAATCGTTTTTGAGAAAGAATCGAATGTAACATTGTTAGATAATGAAAATATTGGTGCTATAACGGCTTCTGGTTCCTTTAAAACAGATGCTATGGTCATTATTCCTTGTAGTATGAATACTTTGGCTAAAATTGCGCATGGTATTGCAGATAATTTACTGACACGAAGTGCTGCAGTTATGATTAAGGAAAAGCGCCCTCTTCTTTTGGCCCCTCGTGAAATGCCTTTTTCTGCTATTTCATTGGAAAATATGCTAAAACTTTCGACATTGGGGATTCATATTGCTCCTCCTATTTTAGGTTATTATGCACAAACGGATACGCTTGATGCAATGGAAAATTTTTTAATTGGAAAATGGTTTGATCTTTTAGGTATTGAACACACACTTTTTCCTCGATGGGATGGCGCATGAGAGTTGCAATTTATCCAGGTACATTTGACCCTATTACCAATGGGCATATGGATGTTATTAAGCGTGCCAGAAAGCTTTTTGATAAAGTGTTGGTTGCGGTAGCTATTTCTGAAGAGAAACGCCCTCTTTTTGATATTCAAACACGTGTTAAAATGGTAAAAGAGGCTATTGTTAATATGGATGGTGTTGATGTCGAACCTTTTGATGGTTTATTAGTTAATTTTTCAAAGTCTAAAAATATTCGAGTAATGATTCGTGGGCTTCGTGCGGTGAGTGACTTTGAGTTTGAACTTCAAATGGGTTATGCCAATGCTTCTTTATGGAGTGAAATAGAAACAGTTTATTTGATGCCTAGTCTTAAAAATGCTTTTATTAGCTCTTCTGTGGTTCGTTCCATTGCTAAACATGGGGGTGATATTTCACATTTAGTGCCAGAAACAATTCAACCTTATGTTCAAAGTAGGTTTAAATGTATGTAATATTTGAAGGTATTGATACCACAGGGAAGAGTACACAAGTTTCTCTTTTTGCCAAGCGCCATGAGAATGTTTTAACAACCAAAGAACCCGGAGGCACTCCAGCAGGTTTAAAATTACGTGAAATGCTTTTAGGTGGTGAGTTAAAAGGGTCGTTTAATGCAGAACTTTTTTTATTTTTAGCCGATCGTGCTTTTCATTATGATACTGTGGTAAAGCCAATGCGTCATGAATGCTTAGTGATTAGTGATCGTGGTTTTTTATCAGGTATTGCTTATGCGTGTGCTAACCACAGTGATGTCGATGGTTCTTTTTTGCTTCAAATGAATCGTTTAGCGTTGCAAGAGAATTATCCTGAAAAATTGGTACTTTTTCTCACCAATGAGTCACTCATAAAAGAGCGTTTAAGTAGTAAAGAACATGATGCTATTGAAGAGCGTGGTGTAAGCTATTTGTTACGGATTCAAGATATAATGCGTCGCATTGTTAAAACCTTACCCATTCAGATTTTAGAAGTGGATGCTGCGCAAGAAATAGAGACAATTTATAGACAAATTGAGGAATTTTTAAATGATTAATGCATTAAGAGGAATGAAGGATACGCTTTCTCCACAAAGTGAAGTGTATCAATACATTATTGAAACGTGTACTCGTATTGCTCAAAATTATGGATTTTCATTGATTGAAACACCTATTTTGGAAGAGACTGCACTGTTTAAACGCAGTGTAGGTGAAAGCAGTGACATTGTGGGCAAAGAAATGTACCAGTTTATGGACAAGGGTAACAATGATGTTTGTTTGCGTCCTGAGGGAACAGCTGGAGTTGTAAGAGCATTTATTCAACAAAAATTTGATAAAGCTGGTGGAACACGACGTTTTTTTTATCATGGACCAATGTTTCGCTATGAAAGACCACAAAAAGGACGTTTAAGACAATTTCATCAGTTTGGTGTTGA
>RZYK01000034.1 GCA_009930355.1 Campylobacterota bacterium
TTCAACGACGTGAACCACGTGAACAATACCATCCATTGTGCTTGCAAGTTCTATTGCTTTTTGTAAAATAGGGATGCTGTTTTGTGAAAAATCTGTTGCGACTAAAAGTGTGGGCTTCATGCTTTCTCCTCTAAAACAATTTTCAAAGCTCCAAAGAGCCTTTTTACATTCTACTACAAAAAAATAGTTTTTTAGAAAAATGACGATAAAAAGAGGAGAAAAGGTCTTTACATGTAAAGATGTATCTCATTTTTTTCATGAAATTAATGGTCATCAAATACCTTTAAAATGACTTTTTTCAATAAGAAAAATATCTACCAAATAGGCTATAATTAGGTATTGGATGATTTTTAAATTTCTCAAAAGGCTTAAACATTTTCACTGAAAAAATATCGTTACATGTAAAGAGGTTTATGTGAACTATTTTGCAACACGTATCATACAGTTTGCCTATTTTATAGATAGTTCAAAGCGCTACCAACACCTCAAAGAGTCTACCCGTAAAGTCCTTGAATATCCTAATTCAAAATGGAAATTTTACTTTGACCTTTTTATGGTTTTTTTAGTTGTTGGCAGTGTGCTTTTTCTACTTTATGAGGTCAAACACCCTGAAGAGAACCCTTATTTAGATGGGTTTATTCAGTTTTCTTTGGTTGTTTTTATTCTTGAGTATCTTTCAAGGTTTTGGATTTACAGTGATAGCCATAAGATTATTTTAGACTATTATCAGCAAAGCCTAGAGAACCATATACACTTTTCATCCCTCAAAGCATTAGGAAAAATTGTGCGTAAAAAGATGGACTATGTCCTCTCCCCACTTGCCATTATAGACCTTTTAGCGATTCTTCCAAGTTATCGTCCTTTGCGTTTTTTACGTATTTTCCTTCTCTTTCGTATTTTTAAACTTTTTCGTTACGCTAAAAGTATGAAAACTTTTGCGGCGATTATCTCAGAGAAAAAATTTGAACTTTTCACCCTCGCAACCTTTGCAAGTTTTATCATTTTTGCAGGCAGTTCGGCTATTTATATTTTTGAAACCCATCAAAATCCTAAAATAAATACACTCTACGATGCTATATACTGGGCGATTGTTACCATGGGGACGGTCGGTTATGGTGATATTGTTCCTGTGACACATGAGGGGATGGCAGTGGCAATGGTTTTGATTATTTTAGGGATTGCAACATTAGCCTTTTTGACCTCTATCATCGTCTCCTCTTTTCAAACTAAAATCGCTGAACTCAAAGATGACCGCATCTTTACTGACATTGAAAAACTGGAAAATTACATCTTGATTTGCGGGTATGGAAGAGTCGGTGAAGTGGTCGCCAAGATGCTTCACGACGATGATTATCCTGTTGTGATTATTGACATAGACCCAGAGAAAATCAAACTAGCCCTTCAACGCAATTACTTAGGTATCGTAGGCGATGCTTCTAAGAGTAAACTCCTTATAAAACTAGGCACAAGCTCACACGTTTCTAAAATCATTTGTGTCACTAATAGCGATGAAATGAACGTCTTTATTACTTTAACCGCTCGTAGTTTAAGCCCTAACATTGAAATTATTGCCCGTGTGGTCAAGAAGCAAAACAAAAAAAAATACCTCTTAGCGGGTGCTAATTTTGCCTTTAGTGTCGATGAAACTATAGGTCTTATGGGAAGAGAGTATATTGACCAGCCTATTTCTTATGCCGCACTCGATGAAATGCTCACTGAAAATATCGGTGTATTGTGCGAATCCATCACCATTCATCCGCACTCTCTTTTTGTGCATAAGACCCTCGTTGATATCAAACTTCATGAAAAACATTTGTTGCTTTTTGGTGTCGCACGTAAAGAAAAAGAGCCTATAGAAGGGCTAACATCGTATCCGATTGAAGAGAAAACATTTTATTTTAACCCTCCGCTGGAATTTAAAATTCACAGTGGTGATAATCTCATTGTGATGGGTAAAAAACATTTTATTGCGCACTTGCGTAAACTCAGCGATCAGAGGTCTTCACTATGAGTACACCTACAACCATTATTCTCTTTGGCTTTACGCACTCAAGTATTGAAATAGCCAGACAACTTCAGAGTAAAAATCATGCATTTATGCTTGTGGATAGTGATGTTTCATTGCTTGAAAAAGCACATGCACTTGGATTTGAGTTAATGATCGTTGATTACACAGATGATGAAGTACTTCAAAAATTAGGGATTGGTACGCACGTTGCGTTTATCTTTACCCTCTTTGAAGAGGATGCTAAAAATGTCTTTTTAACGCTCTCAGCTCGTTCTTTAGACCCGCAACTTCATATTGTTGCGATGACTCATACCAAAGATGCCATTCACAAACTTGAAATTGCAGGAGCCAATACGATTTTAGACCCTTACCAAATTAGTGGGAAAAAGATTTATAAACTCATCACCCAACCTGAAGTCATGAGTATTATTGATGCAACGGTATTTGGCTACCATAACATCACCATTGAACAACTGATGATTCATGAACGTTCCCCTCTCAATGGTCTTATGATGAATGACATCTACCCGATAGAGCATTACAATCTTTTATTGGTAGGGATTCACGATAAAGAGCTTCAAAAGCAGTTTATTTTTATCACAGAAGGGCACAATCATAAGCTAGATGCGGGAGATATTTTGGTTGTTATCGGAGAAAAAGAGGAGATCGAACGGTATAAAAAAGAGGTCATATATTAAATTAAATTATTTAAGTAAATCCTAAAACCATAGTCTAAGACTCTTGAGAGTAATACAAAAAAGTAAAGAAATTTCTTTGAAAGATCCTAAAAAAAAGAATGGTGCGGATAAAGAGACTCGAACTCCCACGCCTCTCGGCACCAGATCCTAAGTCTGATTAGTAGGGTAAGTACAACTAAATACAAGTAATTACAGAATCCCTATTTTATGGGGTTCTGTAGCTATTAATGACTTTCTTATAAGGTACAAATAACTATAATTGTTTATAAAAATGTGTACCCTAATGTGTACCCTAACACAATATGCTCAAGGTTATAAAGATGGCTGATATTCTTGTAAAAGTTAATCTTCCAAATGTAGATTGTCGCAATATATATTTTATTAACAATGATGAAACTTTTAGTGGCAAGGAAATCACAAAAGCTCCAACCTATATTTCTCGAGATTTTAAGCTCGTACTTCGCATTACATATGTTAATCAAAGCTGCGTGCGAACACAAACTAAAAAAACATTTGATTTTTCTCAAAAGACTACTTTTTTACAAGCTCTTCGACAGGTCTCTTCTCAAAGAGAAATACTATTGACAAAGTTAATAGAAGGCTCGCATAAAGAATTGAAGATTAAAATTCCAACTCTTCAGCAAGCATGGGAAGAATTTATGGATATGAAGAAGAATCAACTATCCCCCAATACACTTGTATCGTATAAGACGTTTGCTAACAAATGGATACTTTCTCAACCAGAGTTAGCAAAAGCACCCATTGATAAAGTTACAACACGTAAATTACAATCAATTGTTAATGGTATTTTAGATTCAGGGAAAAGCCCTCGGACTGCAAAATCGCTAAAAGAAACTCTTCGACCTATGTTCAAACGCTATGTATTAGATGGAACATTAAAATCAAATCCAGCGGACTTAATTCAAATACCGAAGTTTGACAATCAGATGAATATAGAGCTCACTGATGAAAAAACAAAAGAGCTTTATGATATTTTGTATAACTATCCATTAGAGCCTTTTAAAAGTATTTTTATTTGGTTATCACACGGTAGAAGGCTCAATGAGATACTAAGTCTTCAATGGAGTGATATTAAACTTGAAAATGGCACTTATACTATCAAATACGAGAATAACAAAGTTAGAAAGCCGATGACGTATAAATTGAGCAAAGAACTCATAGAGACACTTGAAGTTCTGGGTATTCAGAGTGGAAATAATTATATTTTCCATGCGTTCAGCGATAAAAATAGAAAAATGGATAAGGGAACGGTACGTAATCATTGGGATAAGGTTTTGAAACAATTAGGAGTTCATCTTAGAATTCATGATTTAAGACATTTGATTGGCGGAACATTGGTATCAAGTGGAAGAACGCTAGAACAGGTTGCTTCAGTTTTAGGGCACACGTCTATTAGTGTGACAAAAAGATACTCAAAAGTCCGTCAAGAAGTGGCAGCAGAATCATTAGAAGACTTTTTTAGTAGAGTAAGAAAATAAAAGAAGAATTATTAATATTTGATAATAAAAATATCTATCAAAAGTATAATATGTGATTCAAAACACTAAAAGACTTATTTATATGTATTGTATTACATATAAATTTGATGTATAATTGTGTTATAAAACATTAGGATGAGCTATGTTGGAAGAACTATTTATTAAAAGCCGTGAATTTATAGCACTTAATAACCAAGTATATAAGCGTTATTTTTTAATCACGGAACCATTAGAACATAGACTTTCTATTATTATTGGAGCAAGAGGTATTGGTAAAACAACGACCATCGCACAATATATGAGTTTGCATTATAAAGAGCATGAAGCTTTGTATGTTAATCTTGATGATATCCAGAACACCTCCCAATTTAGCATGACAGAGATTGCAGAAGAATTTGTTTTAAATGGTGGAAAGCTGCTATGCTTTGATGAGATTCACAAATATAACTCTTGGTCAGCTGAACTTAAAAATATTTATGATCGTTTTGGTGAACTTAAAATCATTGCTACAGGAAGCTCGGCTTTACAAATCAATCAAGGTAGCCATGATCTCAGTAGGCGTGCTATTGTCTATACAATGGTAGGTATGAGCTTTCGTGAATTTTTAGAATTGCACTATGGGTTTAAATTTAGTCCCTATAGTTTACAAGATGTTTTAGAAAATCACGTAGAGATAGCAACAGAGATTAAAAAACAGATTGAACAAAAAGAGCATAAGATTATCCCTTTGTTGAAAAATTATCTCAAATACGGTTATTATCCTTACTATTTATCAATGCCCAATATAACATTATTCCTGCAAACACTTCAACAGAATATCAATGTCTCTATTGAGAGTGATTTGCTGTATGTCTATCCAAAACTCAATGGTATTAGTATTAAAAAAATTAAAACCTTACTCTCTATTATTATCAAAAGTGTACCGTTTGAACCCAATATGAGTGATATGAAAAAAGCTGCTGATATTGCTGATGATAGAACATTAAAAGAGTATCTTTCAAAGTTGGATGATGCAGGGCTTATTAAGCTTTTGATGCGAAACTCTTTAGCCATGAAGTCTATTGATAAGCCAGAGAAGATTTATCTAGCCAATCCAAATTTAATGTACACAAAAGAGCCTGATATTGGTAACTTGAGAGAAACTTTTTTCGTAAATCAATTAGACAATTATTATAAAATCAAACGAAGCCTTAGTGATGATGGTATCTTTGCTGGTAAAAGTGGAGATTTTTACTGTGAAGATAAATATACATTTGAAGTGGGTGGTAAAAAGAAGGGATTTGGTCAAATTAAAGACATCCCTGATTCTTATGTTGTGAGTGATGATTTAGAAATAGGTATTGGGCATAAAATTCCATTATGGCTCTTTGGATTTATGTATTAATTAATGTAAATAATCGCACCATTTATGGTATGATTGTGCTATCTAATCAAACCACTTTGGAACATACCTATGAAACGATGGATCTGGCAATACCAAAATTATCCACACTTTACTTATAAGCTTGAACAACTAGAGCATTTGCTTCAAAAGATCTCTATGGAACAAGGTTATCTCTTAGCCCTCTCACAAACACTAAGCCAAGATACCATTTTACAAAGACAATGTGATGCCTTGCTAAATGAAACACTAAGCACTGCTGCTATTGAGGGAGAAATACTTAATAGAGATAGTGTTAAAGCATCCATTGCTAAGAAATTTGGATTGAGAGATATCGATGATAAGAAGATTGTTGATTCAACGGATAATCTCGTTTCCATTCTCATTGATGCCAATACCAACTATGATAAAGCCTTAACCCTAGAGAGGCTTTTTGGCTGGCACAATGCACTCTTTCCTAAAGGATACAGTGGTTTACGAAAAATCAATACAGCAACCTTTAGAGGTGAAGAGACTATGCAAATTGTTGGTGGATTTATTGGAAAAGAGGTTGTCTATTATGAGGCACCGCCACGAAACGAGCTAGACAATGAAATGAAGAGGTTTTTAGAATGGTTCAATACTGAAAAACCAAGCCTTATCAAAGCTTGTATTGCTCATTTATGGTTTGTTATTATTCATCCATTTGATGATGGTAATGGAAGAATCACAAGGGCTATTACTGATTTAGTACTGTCCAATATTGAAAACTCTAAAATATCAAGACTTTACTCTATGTCAAGTACCATTAATGAGAATAAAAAAGCTTACTATTCTGCACTTGAATACACAACAGGATATATCAAAAAGGTAGATAATCACCTTGATATTACGCTGTGGTGTGAATGGTTTTTACAAACGCTTTATCAAGCATTACTCGATACCAAAAGTAAATTGAATCATATTATTTTTAAAACGCAATTTTGGGATAAACATAGAAATGAACCACTTAATGTAAGACAGATCAAAGTACTGAATTTTATTTTAGATATTGGTATAGAAAATTTCAAAGGGAATTTGAGTAAGAAGAAGTACATGAGTATCGCCGATACTGCTTCGACAACGGCATCAAGAGATATTGCAGAATTGCTAGATTTTGGGTGTATTGAGAAAATAGAAGGAACTGCTGGAAGGAATGTGAGCTATAAAATTATTCTATTATCGTAGTAGTAGAATATTCAAGTTATTAGTTTAGTGCTTCATTTGGTATATGTTGACTGATAAAATTTTGTTTTATATATTTTATTCGAAAGAAAAATTTCTACACCAAGAGAGGAAAACTCTCTTGGTGTTAAACCTTACTTTTTATTTTTATCGAAGTAAGAAGATTTGCTATCTACTGCTGGATCAAGAGCTACAGAATTTGGAGCAAGTCTGCCTTTAGCAGCTGCCTCTTTTTTCCACTCTTTCTCTAATGTCTCTTTAAATTTGAGTTTTTCAGCAATAAGAGCTGGCATATCAACTTTAGCGATTTTTTGAGCTTTTTCTTTTGTGTTAAACTCTGGAGCCATGAAATCCATAACGCCATGTTTAGCAAGAACGCCTACAAGTTTAATACGTGCTTGTTGAGCTTGCTCATTTGCTGAACCTAAGAGTCTTAAGACTTCTTCAGGAGCATGGAAGAATGCACCATGACCTGCAATTGCCATATCGCCTCTCCATTGTGCATGACGGATAAGTGTACGGATTTCTTTAAGTTCATCATCACTTGCACCTGCTTCCATTGCACGACCTGTTTCAATGTGAGCTTTTGCAATGTTATCAAATGCGATGTCCATCATAAAGTCTTTTCTCTCGACTTTTTGGTGTACGATACCTTTTAGTTTTTCTTCACTCTCTCTATGGCAGTTCATACAACTTTTATCCATAGTTTTAAGAGGACTTTGAATTTGGTGGTCTGAGTATTTTACAGCACCCTCTTGAGTGTAAGGCATATGACAATCAGCACATGAAACGCCTTTTTGTCCGTGAATACCTGTTCTCCAAAGTTCCCAGTCAGGGTGTTGTGCTTTGATCATAGGTGTTTTAGAAATGCCATGTACCCAGTCAGAGAAATTGATTTCATCATAGTATTTCTCCATTGATTCAACGCTAAGGCCTTTTGCATATGGAAGTGTAACAACCATTGCTGTTTTATCAGCACCTTTGTCATCTTTCCACTCTGTCTTTTTAAAGTAATACTCTACGTGACATTGTGCACAAACCAAAGAGCGTTTCTCTTGGTGAGTTGATTCTTCAAATGTTTTAAGACCAGCAGCTTGTAAACCACGATTTAAGTGAGGAACACGAACAGAAAGTTGTGCTGTTTTATCATCATGACATGTTGCACAGCCTACTGAGTTAACCACTTGTGAACCGTATTTTGCCCATTTACCAGTGTAGTACTCTAACTCGCCATCTTCTTCGATCAAACGAGGAACGTCTGGAGATTTACATGTCCAACATGCTGTTGGAAGTGGTCCTGTTTTAGCGTCAACTGGTGCGCCAGTTCTAAGTGAATTGATGTTATCTTGAACCGCATAGTAGTGACCACGTGGCGCATTATAATCTTTAGAGAATGGGTAACCTGCCCAAGCGACAGCAAGGTATGGTTTTTTATCGAGCATATCTTCAAGTTGATCGCTCTCTTTGGTTTTTTTCCAAGAATCAAACTGTCTTGGATAGTATTTTGCCCACTCTTCGCTTTTTGCTTTACCTTCAATACCTGCTTGGCTTGGAGCTTTAGCAAGTTCTACTCTCTCTTTTTCTTTCTCAGTTATGTTGCCAGCTAAAAGTGCCATTGCTCCGATAGCGACTAATGAGCCAACAAGTAACAATTTGAACTTCATCATCATTTCTCCTTTTACTTAACTTCTTTGACACCCAAGTTATTTGGTGTCGTTGTAAGACCTCTGACTTTACCGTGTGGTACACCTTTATGACACTCCCAACAACGTCTACCAGTAGCAACGCTTGGATCATCATACTTGTGGTCTTTGTCACTATTTATTGCCATTTGAGAGGTTAAACTCGCATGACAAGAAATACAATTCTCCTGTACTCTTCTCGCTCCATCATCACTAATCTTAATGGCATTTTTGTACGTATTAAATGTAAAAGCAACACTATGGTTATAACCATCTCGTGCTTTTGCTATGTACTTATTAACCATATTATCACGTGGTAAGTGACAATCGATACAGCCAGCCCGTTCAGCATGTGAACTGTGTTGCCATGTCGCATATTGCGTATTCATGACGTGACAGTTTATACAGGCTTTAGGATCGCTGGAGAGATACGACAACGCTTTGGATGCGTGTACCATATAAGCAAAAAAGCCTATGGCAACCACAAACACCAACAGTGCTGCGTACTTTAGGAAATTACTATTTTTCACATTTCCTCCTTCATTTTTTCTATACTACATATACAATAGTCGATGTTACTATAGAATCTTCAAGAAATTTTTTATACTATACGTAAAATCAAAGGTATATACAGTGGAGACATAGCATGGAATTTTCTGAAAGAATCAAACAACTAAGACAAGAAAAAAAGATTTCATTGCAAGAGTTATCAGACCTGAGTGGCGTTAGCAAATCAATGATTTCAAAAATTGAACGCAAAGAAAAAAATCCAACGCTGCAAGTCGCTACTCAAATTGCTAAAGCACTTAGTGTCACTCTCTCCTCACTCATTGATGAACAAAAATCCCAACCTATCATTCTCATGAAATGCAATGATCGGATATCATTTCACGATGAACTCACAGGTTTCAAACGGATTCTTCTTTCCCCTCAATTTGGAAACCAAGGTATAGAGTTTATTGAGAACATCATTCCGATTAATGCCAAATCTCCCAATTTTCCTCCACACCAAAATGGCGTTAAAGAGTATATTTGTGTCAGTCAAGGTAAACTAAAAATCCTCTTAGAAAATCAAGCATTTGAGTTGGAAAGTGGAGATACTTTTTTCTTCCACGCTAACTGTTACCATCAATTTATAAATATTGGTGACACAGAGTGTCATTATTATTTGGTGATCGATTCTTACAGTGTTTGAGAGGAACATCTTTTGATGTTCCTCTCAATATCCTACTAAACTTTCAATATCGTATCAATCAATGTATCAATGTGAATTTGCATCGTATCTAAACATTCAACAGGTGTTTTAGCATCTTTGAATAATAATGGCAATTCTGTACAACCAAGAATAATTGCTTCAATGCCTTGTTCGTCTTTCATACGTTGAATAACCTTTAAAAACTCTGCTAAAGTCTCTTGTTTAACAACACCTAGTTCTAATTCATCAGAGATTTTTTGATCAATATACGCCATCTCTTTTTCAGTTGGAACAATAACTTGAATGTTGTTTTTGACAAATGGTTTTTTGAAAAAATCCTCTCTCATTGTAAAAATGGTACCTAGCAATCCAACTTTTTTAATGTTGCGTCGTTTTGTTTCATCACATGTCGCTTCAACAATACTCACTAAAGGGATTGATGAGCGTTTTTGTAATTCATCAAAAACGATATGTGGAGTATTACCTGACATCGCAACAAATTCTGCACCACTTGCTTTTAAATTATTGATGGCTACCATTAAATAGTTAACTAATTCTGTGTAATCTTTTTTCGAACAAATCGTTAAAATATCAAAAACATTCAAACTTTCAATGGTTAAATTTGGAAAAAACTTTTTGCCTAACTTTTTTTGAACGCCATAAACAATATCATGATAGTAAGGAATCGTTGATTCTGGTCCAATTCCACCAATTAATCCTAATTTTTTGATTTTTACCTCCTCAATGAGTTTGGATTTATACTTTGTTTGTGGTGCAGAATTTTTATTGACACTATCGCTCGCAAACAAAGGAATTGCTGCTGAACTAATAGCAACTGTTTTTAAAAAATTTCTTCTAGTACTCATAAATTTACCCTTTTTTTATTCGTGTGTACCGTTACTTAAATTTTTTCTTTAAATAACTTTCATTCATAACTAACACTTTATACATAAGTGCAACTATGCCCAAAACATACCTTTATTTTATGCCTCCTCTGAAAAGTTAAAATGAATATAAATTTTATACTATAGTATATATTTTAAAATAATATCACTATTTAAATTATTTTTCAAGACATTTTATATACTATAGTATATTTAAAATGGAGAATAAGATGAAAAAAGTAGGCATAATTGGCGGACTAGGACCTCAAACAACAATAGATTATTACACTTCTATCATTGCTAAATATCAAGAAAAGGTTGGTATTAAAGATGATCTTCCAGAACTTGTTATCAATAGTATTAATATGTATGACATTTATAGGTGGCTTGCAAACAATGAAATAGAAGAATTAACAACTTATATTACAAATGCTGTGCGTGCATTAGAAAAGAGTGGAGCTGATTTTGTTGTTATTGCTGGCAATACCCCTCATATTGTTTTTAAAGAAATTCAACGAAATATTGCTATACCTATGATAAGTATCGTAGAAGAGACTTACCAAGCGGCACAACGACTTCACTTGAAAAAAGTTGGATTTTTAGGCACTCAATTTACTATGGAAAATGATTTTTTTAAAAAACCATTTATCGATAATAATATACAAATCATTATTCCAAATGCTTCTGAACGTGTTTATATTCACCAAAAAATTACTGATGAACTTTTTAAAAATATTATCAATCTTGAAACACATAAAAGGTTTTCAGACATTATCTACCAAATGGTTAAGGAAGAATCAGTAGAAGGAATTATCTTAGGGTGTACTGAACTTCCTTTGTTGTTTAAAAATCAACCTTTAGGTATCCCGCTGCTTAACCCAGCTGAAATACATATAGAAAAAATTGTTGATACACTCTTTCAAATATAGTTGTAATAAGGATTAAAAGGATTGTAAATAATCTGCTCTAGGTGGAGTAAAAATATCAATTACTTCACCTTCTTCAAGTATTTCGATGCAATGCTGGATATTTTTCGGAATGGTATAGCTATCTCCTGCTTCTAAAACTTCGTCAAAATCATTAAATTTTAGTCTGTATTTTCCTGAAATAACATAGCCACTTTGTTCATTAGGATGTGAATGCATGGGGACATAATTAGTTATTTTATAAAGCATTTTAGTCACCATAGATTTTTCTCCATACGACAATAAAACAAACTCTACTCCTAGAAATGATCTGGGCTGAGCATTTTTGTTTTTTATAATCATCCATCTTTTCCTTTTAATCCAATATTCCTGAAATCATTAGTGCTGTATACACCAAAAAAGTTGCCATGATACCATTGACGCTTTTACGATAACGTTGCATCCATTTAGCCAAGAGCGTTCCAAAAAAAACCCATGTAAAAAATGAGAATGCTCCAATAGCAGTGACGACAAGCGCAAAGAACATCAGTTCAATATGCGCTGTATGATAAGGCAAGATGAAACTTGGAAATATCGTCATACAAAAAAGAATTGTTTTTGGGTTAACAAATTGCAGTAGAAGCCCTTTTTTAAATGAACCGAGTTCTTTTTTTGAACCAGACTTTCCATCCATCGTTGCGATTTGATAAGCTAAATAGAGCATATAAAGGCTTCCAACCCATTGCATCACCACAATAATATTAGGTATAAATGCACTCAATAGGGCATTACAAAATGCCGCTAATACCAACGAAATCCCAAATCCAACAATTGCGCCAGAACAAAAATGAACAGCTTTAGTGACACCATGGTGATGAACTGTTGAGAGAATCATGATATTAGTCGGTCCAGGAGTAATCGTCATCATCAAGCAGTATGAAAGAAAAAATGTCATGTTCATAAGGCATTGTCCTTGGTATATGTATATGCTACCTGTGTCGTTATATTAAAAACTATCATTTCGTTAAAACCAAGTACCATTTAGAATATCTTTTGCATCCCTTGTCATTGGAATGACATCTTTTTTATCAATATACTTCACATCAAATTTACGGTTAAGCGCAGCAAAATGACGTACACCAAAAGCAATTTTTTGCAGATAAGAGTATGCGCCAATAGCTCCTAAAGGAATACGATCAGCTTCTTTTCCATACATCCCTCTCAACTCTGGGAGATGACGAAATAGTGTTTCTTTTGTTTGACCATAACGTTCCAAATGTTTAGGAACCATACCGTTTTCTAGTAGCTCTCCTACTTTTTCACCAACCATGGCTGCAGCCATGGGAGAACGGCAAAGCCCCACTAATTTTACATAAGGTGCACCAATAGCTAAAGCTTTATAAACATGATCTTCACTACTCATGCCACCCGTGATGGCAATGTCAGGTATGACCAATCCTGCTCTTTGCAACCGCTCACAAATTTCAGGTAAAGCACTTTCTATACAGAGTGCTGGTAGACCCCATTCATTCATCATCTTGCTTGGACTATAACCAGAACCTCCACCAGCACCATCAAAAGTTACCAAGTCTACCTCTAGTATTGAAGCAAGGCGTAAAACCTCTTCAATATCACGGCGATCAAAACCAGCCATTTTAAAGTAGACATTTTTCAGACCAAGTGAACGTAAAGATTGTATGCGTTCTTTCAGAGTTTCTTCTGTCCACATAGGCAGTCGGGAATAGTACCAAAACTCAGGGCAAGCATTTTTTTCATATAGCTTAATAATTTCAGGATCTTCTGGATTAGGATGGACAATCATGCCACTTTTCTTTTTCGATAAGGCTTCTTCTAAACTACTCATGCGTACAGCTGGCTGAGTCCCTTTTGCAGATTGTCCAAATTTAAACTCAATGGCTGTAAATCCACACTCAATAATGGCATATTCAGCCAAACCCATGGAGAAGTCTTCCAGATTGCACTGGAGAATAATTTGTCCATAACCTCTGTCATAGCGGCTAAAAGCTTCTTTCATCTCTTTTAATTTTTCAAAATGTACAATTTTTCCGTTAATATCACGTTGTAAATTTGGGTCTTTACTGGGAGAGTTTTCACCAATAACACAACAAATACCCGCCATTGCTGCAGCTGAAAAATAGTCTTTCCAGTTTAATTTAACCCAAACTGCTAGTTGAGAGAATGGTTTGAAAGTTGCTTTAAACTCCATAAAAAGCCGTGGGAGGCGAGATTATGGAGCGAGATATTATAACAGTTTA